>JAVZLI010000040.1:0-8207 GCA_038883835.1 Thermoplasmataceae archaeon | reverse complement strand
CCAAATCTGGATGTTCAAGTTTCCATTCATCGATTGTCTCTTTCTTCAGTTGTCTCACTGGGTCGAAACTTCGCGAGCCGCAACTTGGACATGTAAATAGCAGGTTATTGAAAATGTGTGGCCTCAACAGGTCCTTGTACCGGAATATATGCTCGAATTCCTTCCCGCACTTAACGCATCTAACTAACCATATGTGCACATAACCACTCAATGCTTCACCTTTATGCCATTATTTCATTGCCGCTTAAATTTTCCATTTTTGCCAATCTTTGCAGAATGCCATGCATGATAATTCAAGGATCATTGATTCCTTACTGTTAAAGTCTCCTTAATGATTCGAGGGATATTTCTACATGCTGTTTTGGCTGTAGCTGGGAATTGAAGGCCTTAACTATTACCCCGTCCTGGCCTATCACATAGGTGATTCTCGGTGGTATCAGGAGGCCAGTGGCCTTGTATAGCTTCCGAACCTTGCCATCGGGATCGCTCAAAAGTTTAAACGGAAGGCTATATTTTGCCTTGAACTTCTTATGGGATTCGATGGTATCTGAGCTTACCCCCACAACAGTGCCTCCCAGGTCTTTCAGTTCTGACCAGCGATCCCTAAAGGAACAAGCCTCCGCGGTACACCCGGGAGTATCGTCCTTGGGATAAAAGTAGAGCACTATGGGTGAAGCCTTTAGTGCCTCGCTCAAATTGAATTCCGTCCCATCGTCTGATAATGCCGTGAAATCAGGTGCCTTCTCACCAGGATTCAACATATACATCCTATCGAAATACCAATATTAATTCTTGTCGGAATCCTGTTTCCTCCTGTTTTTCTCTGCCTGCTCAATTTCAGCCCACTTTCTTTCCAACGCTGCCTTAAGGTTATCCACCTTGGGATTCTTGCTTTCCTTTCGCCTAAGTTCCTCGGGCAGCCTTAAACCAGTTGCAATGTCATATCTAAAGTTTATGATGTTTGCCTGCGTCTGCCTGTATTTCTTTGAGAGTTCCGATATCCTGTCATCAATTGTGACAAGCGCATCCTTCAGGACAGCATATTCCAGTGAGTCCTGTACCGCACGCCTGATAGCGTCCAAAATGGTTTCGCCCTCCCTCATGATGAGTTTAATAGCCATGAGATCGGAGGGCAAAAGGACTATTGTTACGGGTTCGTCTTCCCTCTTGTCATCTTGAGAATTTTTAGTTCCGACCTCATCAGACATGTACGTCATCCTTTCCCTGTTGAGGGAGGATGAGGACAATCAGGAAGAGCTATAAAAATTATCAGTCCTTCCTAGTTTTTCAAAGTTCTAGCAGCCGCATCCCTGTAGCCAAGCGCATTAGCATACTGTATATCCTCTGATGGGATCTTTATCAGTGTACCTGGCGCAAGGGCCTCAAGACGATTGCCTATAAGGTTTGAACCTCCACCAACAGGTATGAGGGCTGTTATTCTGTCAAGTTCCTCCCTTAAGTTCTCACGCAGTTTATCCAGGATACGGTTGGCCAGGTTGGTCATTATTGGTTCCGATACCCTAGGCCCACCTACTTCTCTCTGCTTAAATATGACGGTCTGGCTGATTGCTTCCCTAGCCACATCAGTTGGAACTATGAATCCAGTCTCCTTAGCAATGGTTTTGCTAATTCCAGCGACTATATCACCAACTCCAGCCTGAATACTGAATGACATTTCAACAACTGGCTCCATATTCTTCAGGTTCACTGTAAGAACATCGGTTGTCCTTGATCCGATATCGACCACAACGCCATATCCGTACTGTGTCTTCAGCATCCCCTTGTCAAGCAGGTAAAGAGCGGCTCCAACTCCCTGCGGTCTCATTACAAGCTTGCTGATCTTGAATTTTCTTACTTCTCCTGAAATGTGTTTTACTTCTATTTCCTTTCCCTGAAGAAATTCCTTGGCAGCATTCACTTCATGCTCGAATGTTCCAAGTGGGGTGCCACTGCCCAAAACTATCTCTACTTCCTTACCGTCCTTGCCAGCGCCGCTCACCCAAAGTGCACCGGCGAGAAGTGGCAGCGAATCAGGATCAGAAAGACGCCCGTCACCCTGTGGCTCACGGACATTGGCACCTGTTGCATCCTCACCAAAGAAGAATGGTTCACTTCCATTCACCGAAAGGATCGTTGAGGTTCCACCCATCCCCCAATTCTTGGCCTCTGTAGCTGCCCACCGAGAGGGGAACTTATCCCTCTGTCCATTCTCGCCTACTACCTTTGTATCCCCGTATCCCAGGTCAACACCCAATATTATCAATACTTTCTCACCTCTGAGCTTCCATTATGAGTCCGCTTCACGACCAAGGTATCATTTAATGACCCCGATCTGTGACATCCTACATTGATTTACAAGGAACTATTTAAAATTTGTTCATTGCTAAGTAACATTTCGCTTCATATTTTCCTTTAATTCTCTGATTCGGGAGAAATATGTATCTAAGATACATATCAACCTGCCTATTCACCCAGCAGAAAACCACTATAAACCCTGAGCCCGAAGGCACGTGAAAATGAATTAATAACCTTCTGGCTATCCTAAGTCATGGACAAAGTTGCAGAAATGATCATACAGCATTCCGATAGCATAATGAAGGGCGGATTAGACAATGGTGCAGTCGAGGAGATGAAGAAGAGAATTGCTGACTCGCTGATAACATCCTTTGGTGCCCGGAATGCACCACCGGTTGAAATAATGAAAAAGGCTCTTTTGCCCTCAACAGGAAAATACAATGCGCCTCTCTATTTCTCTGATAAGAGCGCAGCAGCAGAAATAGCTACTTTCATAAATGGAACCATGACTAGATACCTGGATTATAATGATACATATCTTTCCAAGGAAGCCCTTCATCCATCGGATAATATCCCGCCAATACTTTCCATAGGTTATGCCAACCAGCTGAGAGGGGAGGATGTGATTAGGGCAAGTCTGATTGCCTATGATGTAACGGCTGCATTCTCCGACTCTGTTTCCATTAGGGATAGGGGATGGGATCATGTTACATACATTTCGATCTCTTCTGCGGCTGGATTGTCATCACTCATCGGCCTAGATTCCCAACGGTTTGAACATAGTTTAAATCTTGCTATCAACAATAACATAAGCTTAAGGCAGACAAGAGCTGGGGAATTAAGCATGTGGAAGGGTGCAACTGCCGCCAATGCCTGCAGAAACAGTGTCATTGCTACCCTTTTGGCAAAGGAAGGTTTCACAGGCCCTTCTCCGATCTTCTCCGGAGAAATGGGTTTTTTTAAGCAAGTATCTGGTAATATGTCTCTTGTTTTTTCAAAAAACTCAGTCCTGAGAACGATGATTAAAAACTACCCTGTCGAGTACCATGCCATGAGCGCAGCTGAGGTTGCTGAAGAGCTAGGGCGCGAGATTAAGGGTAAAATAAAGAGGGTGGATGTTGAAACCTTTAGAGTGGCACACCAGATAATAATCAAAGATCCAGAGAAGTGGAAGCCTAGGACAAGAGAAACAGCGGACCACAGCATGCCGTACATAATTGCTTACTCATTGAAGTACGGGTCACCAAACCCTGATTCGTTCACAGAGAAGTATCTCAATGACCCCGGGATTGCCGACATCATTGGAAAAATGCACTTTACGGTGTCAGACAGGTTCAATGAGATGTATCCAGAGTACCTTCCTGTGAGGATCACAATACAGACTGAAAGCGGCATAATTGAAAAGGAACTTGATGCGCCAAAGGGGCACTTTAAGAGGCCGTACTCATGGGATGATGTTGTACACAAGGGCATGCGCGTGATGGATGAGGATGATTCCAAGGCGCTTGTCAACACCGTCAGGTCGTTGGAGAATAGGGATGTTGCTGAGTTATTTGAGGTGATGAGAAATGTCCGTACTGAAAGATAATATTAACCAGGGGCCAAAGGCCCTGAGAAAACTTCTGGAGAGCCAGTTTATAGTCGCACCAGGCGTATTTAATGGAGTATCTGCCCTTCTCGCCCACAGATCTGGTTTTAAG
This sequence comes from Thermoplasmataceae archaeon, assembly GCA_038883835.1. GTDB lineage: Archaea > Thermoplasmatota > Thermoplasmata > Thermoplasmatales > Thermoplasmataceae > UBA447. The sequence continues at coordinate 4,212 of JAVZLI010000040.1, read as the reverse complement.
GCACTCTATCTTTCAGGTGCTGGTGTTGCAGGGGCAATGGGACTGCCAGACCTTTCGGTTACAACCCTTACTGAGGTTGAGGAGGAGGTGCGTAGGATCGTTTCTGTTGTACCAGAACCACTCATTGTTGACGTTGACACCGGCTTTGGGGAAGTTTTCAATGTTGTAAGAACCGTAAGGGCTCTTGAAAGGGCGGGGGCGGCGGCTATTCATATCGAAGATCAGGTTCTTCCAAAGAAGTGCGGGCATCTAAATGGCAAGCATATCGTTGAGATGGATGACATGGTCAAAAAGATCAGGGCAGCTGTAGACGCAAGAAAGGATCCGGATTTCATAATCATAGCCAGGACAGATGCCAGGGCTGTTGAAGGTATAGACGCTGCCATAGAAAGATCAAAATATTATCTGGATGCAGGAGCCGATATGATATTCAGTGAGGCTTTGGAGAGCAGGGAAGAATTCCAGAAGTTTGCAAAGGAAGTCGATGCACCACTTCTAGCAAACATGACAGAATTTGGAAAGAGCCCGCTTCTATCCGTTGAAGAGTTGAAAGCCATAGGATACAGGGCAGTAATTTTCCCCCTTACAGCGTTCAGAGTGGCTCTTAGGGCCATGGAGGCAGCGTTCCTTGACCTCATGAAAGCAGGCACACAGCGAGATTTTGTGAGCAAGCTCATGACCAGAAAAGAATTCTACGACCTTATTGGGTATGACGACTATGAGAGAGAGGACAAGGCGCTTTCAAAATTCAAGGGAAGATAACTGCTGGAACTGCGAAGAATCATAAACGAATTAATCATATCGTCCTGTTAGGGATGGCATCACCTTATGTTGATGTTATTCCAATGAAATACGGTGGTTATAATGCCTGATGCTGAAATAGAGGTTCCAAAGGGACTTGCTGGTGTTGTTGTTGACAAGACTTCCATAGCAACTACGGATTCGGAAGGAAACCTTGTATATCGAGGGTATAGAGTTGTTGATCTTGTCAGGAAGCGATCCTTTGAAGATGTTGCATATCTGATTGTCCAAGGAAAACTTCCCAATCCAGATGAAAGGAATATGTTCTTCTCTAAGATAAGGAGCTTTTTTGGGCTGGATAAGCGCGTTATCAGCATTATGGAAATTCTCAGGGAGAAGGACATCATGAGAAACCTGAGGTCTCTTGTATCGCTCTATCCGTATGTCAGTACTGTAGAAGACGATCTCATGCTTGAAATGGCGGCAAAATTTCCCGAAATTATTTCCGCATCATACAGGATCAGCCATGGAATGCAGCCTCTGCATGATTCAGAAGGCTCCTATGCAGAGAGGCTATATTACCTGATAACTGGAAACAAGGACCGCAGGAAGGCATCATTTCTTGAAACGCTCATGATCCTCTACATGGAACATGAATTCAATGCTTCTACTTTTGCACTGCGTGTTACCGCTTCAACTCTTGCAGACCCGGTTGCTGCATTCACCACAGCCCTCGGCACCCTGAAGGGCCCGCTACACGGAGGGGCAAATTCAGAAATTCTTGACTTCTTCGATCAGTTCGAAGACGAGGAAGATGCAGTCAAGTATGTTGACCGAACCCTAGACAAGGGTGAAAAGGTGATGGGGTTTGGGCACCGCGTATATAAGCGGCTTGACCCACGCGCGCAGCTGGTGAAGGAGAAGCTAAAGGAACTTGCCCCTGATTCGAAGATGGTGAAAATAGCCGAGGCTGTAGAAAGAAGAATGTGGGAGAAAAAAAGCATTCCGGCAAATGTTGACTTTTATGCTGCCATATACATGGATCTGCTTGGCATCCCAAATGACTTCTACACCCCTATATTTGCTGCATCGCGTGTATTTGGGTGGATAGCACACTACAGGGAACAGTTGCAGGATAACAAATTGATAAGGCCAGCATCAAAATATGTCGGGCCAAGGGATCTTACGCCATAGGGCGTCAGACCACCCTAATGTCAATCCGCTCACCCTTTCTGTTGTATGCTGCAAAGTCTCCGATTCCATATGGGTGTGCAACGATTATGTGGATGGCACCGGTGTTAGAAAACATTGACAGGTCTGCCTCAGACGGGACTGGCACTCCCGATGGGTGTGAATGGATGGTGCCGACAAGTGAGAAATCAATTGGCTTCATGTACATGAAAAACATTGTATGGCGATCGCCCTGAATGGTTCCAGGCAGAATTGCAATCTCGTATATCAAATCGCCATCTGCCCTCATAAACGCACCAAATTCCAGGGGGTAACTATCTTTTGATGCTTCCATTACCATTCTTAGGACCTTTGACCTAATTGACCACATTACGGATCAACTTCTCCCTGATTTTCTCGTAGAAGGAGGTTCGGAACGTTATAAAATTGGAATGGTTCTTCGAAACCGAGATCGTAATTTCGTCATTCTCGTTGACGGGGATCTCCTCCTGGCCATCTAGTATTACCAAAGAGTCCTGATCCTTTCCAAAAAGACGGATACCTATCTCCTGATCTGATGGGACGACCATTGGCCTTATCTTTGTCCTGAATGGAGCGATGTAGGTAAGTACCATAGCTTGCAGCGTAGGATAGAGAATCGGGCCCCCTGCGCTGAAGGAATAGGACGTTGATCCTATAGGAGTGGCAACTATCATCCCATCTGCGGACGTGCTGTCAAAAAAATCACCTCCAACATATACCCTGAATTTCCTTATCTTGGCTATCTTTCTGGAGTGGATCACAACTTCGTTTGAGCATTCGGTGGTTTCAACACCATTGATTCGGACCGACAGCTTCATAGTTTCCTCAATCTTGTATTCTCCCCTTATTAGCTTGTATATGGAGCTTTCCACCTCACCGATTTCAACCTCGCTCAAAAATCCAAGGCTACCCATATTTATGCCAAGAACTGGGCCCTTTGCCTTCTGCAATGACCTGAGAACAGTCCCGTCTCCGCCCACTGCTATAATAACATCAGCCTCGATCCTTTCAAGATCCGTGGGCTTGGTTCCAAGATACTTTGCAGTTTCCCGCTCGTATATAATTTCCCAGTCTGCAGGCAGTATTTCTACAATTCTTCTCACAATGCGCGCACACCGATCGCATCCCCGCCTTATAACAAACGCGATCCTCATAGAAACACTCCAAGAATTTTCGGGTCTCTCACTGCAATTAGGTTCTTCCTCTCCTGTACATCCAGCCCCATGTCAAATGGGTGTTTGTCCGAATCAAATAAATAACCACCTGCCTCAGTTAGTATTGCATATCCAGCGGCGACATCAACGTTCCTTATGTAGTTACCAGGCCCAAGGTAACTTACCGCGTCAGCGCTCCCCTGAGCAAGAAGGCAAAGCTCAAGTGACGCACAGCCTACGGATCTTATCCTTCCCTTGACCTTCACAAGAGGGTTCATGCTCCTATCGGGATATTTTCCAAGTTGGCCTAAGTAGCTGTTTGTTGCCCTGCCGGAAGATCTGATCTGCTTGCCGTTTCTGAATGCGCCCTTACCTTTCTCTGCATTGAAATAGTCACCTGTGCTGAGGTTCATAACAAAACCATACCTTGCAGATGCAAGATTCTGACCGACATCCGCAATTGAAAGGGCATAGAAGGGAAAGCCGGTCTCTGCATTAAATGAACCATCCAGGGGATCAACGAGAAGATTCCTATCAAAGCCGCGGTCAGTGAAGCCTGATTCTTCGCTAATGACATTGTATGGCAAATCATTCTCAGCAACAAACCTCAGTACTTCGTCGTCGCAGAGCTTATCAACATAGTGCGTAGCTGTACCATCTGCCCCCATTCCAACAACACTTGAAAGCGGCCGCACTTCGCTTCCTCGGAGTATCAGTTCCATAAGCCTCCGGCCCAAATCCACCAGATCCGAAGTCTGGATTTCCATGATGAGCAATGCTGGCAGCTGCTTAAAATGTTTCTAAGAACTTTCAGTCGCCTACAATACTGTCAAGAAGTATGTTAAGGCGCTGCGGAATTCTCTTAAGGACGTACTGCAGGGCATCTATGGCCTTATAACTCCCATCAGTCTCAAACTGGAATATAAAGTTTGAATCATCTTCCCTTACTTCTATTTCAGGTATATCAAGAAGCTGAGACAAATAACGGCAGTGATTGTCATCGGTGAAGACTATTGTTGATGAATCCTCAGAAACAACGGAATCCGGACAGAGATCCTTATACTTTTGCCAAGCTGGAAATTTCGACTTCTGAACGATAAATTCC
>JAVZLI010000039.1:0-8234 GCA_038883835.1 Thermoplasmataceae archaeon | reverse complement strand
TCCTTTATCAAGGCATACTCAAAAAAGGGGATTCCATTGCTGTAAGCACATCCTCAGGGCCTGTGCTTACAAAGGTGAAGGGAATGCTGATAAATGCCAAGGGGAGGTCTAAAAAACTCGTGGAGGTTGAACAGGTGGTTTCGGCCGCCGGAGTAAGAGTCCTTTTGCCTGACAAAATTGATGTCATTTCCGGTTCCCCCCTTATAGTGGTAGAAGGCAACGCCAGCGAAGCCTTTGAGGAAATAGCCGCCGAATCAAGGGTGAATATACCGCTCTCGGAGAGTGGAGTAACCATCAAGGCTGATGCCCTGGGATCGCTCGAAGCTCTGGCTTATGAGCTTCAGGACAAGGGATTCAAGATAAGATCAGCTGCCATAGGGGATATTTCCAAAAGGGACATCATTGATGTGTCAACACTTAACAACCCGCTGGACAGGCTTATAATAGGATTCAACGTCAGCATAATGCCCGAAGCACAGGAGGCATCCATAACCTCTGATATAGGGGTACTTACTGGAGACATTATTTATTCGCTTATAGACTCGGCACAGTCATGGACCCAGAAGAAGAAAAGCATTCTGGAGGAGAGCAGGAAAAATGCCATGCCCGTCCCCTCAAAGATCATGATCTTGCCACAGTACATATTCAGGACGGCCAAGCCAGTGATCGTTGGGGTAAAGGTTTTCTCTGGCAGGATAAAGGTAGGAGACAACCTCATCAGGGGTGATGGGAGGTACGCTGGCACGATCAAAAGCATCAGGGAAGGGGACGTTTCAAAGCACTTTGCTGATGCACCTTCGGAGGTTGCTGTTTCCATTGATGGTGTTACCCTAAACAGGCAAATCTCTGCGGGAGAGCCCCTTTATGTCGATATCCCCGAGGGTGTGGTTAAGGAACTTCGAGATCAGAAACTGGATGACGCTGTAATGGAAACCCTTGAGGAAATAATAAAGATTAAGAGGCGCGAAAATAAATTCTGGGGCACAAAAACATAAATCATGCCTTTTTTCTTGCAAGCAACGAATAGGCAAATAGCACTATGGCAAGCAGAATGAGGGCGTAGACGGACTCATATCCGGACGCTACATTAACATCTGAAATAACCATTGCGATGCCAAGCAAAAGAGTGCCTTTGTAAATAGTTGTCCCGGTCACAACTCCAACAGTTGCTTCCTGGTTGTATCGCCTGTGGCTAAGAACAAACATCACTATTTCAGGAAGCGTGCCCACAATACCAGGAAAGAGGAAGCCAGCTATGAATCCTGAAATTCTGAGGTGGGCCTCTATCTCGCCAGTTTGTATCACAAGAAGATCAGAGGCAACGAATAGGGTTGCCACATCAAGAACCATAGAAGGTATGCTGTATACATTTTCGTCTTCCACATAGGGGTTTTCAGTGCCCGTGGCACGGATATCGGAGAACAGGTAAGCTGCAAACAGGATCAGAAGGGCAACACCAACTTCCTGTGGCGTTACTATTCTGAAAAACAGTATTGCAAGAAGCAGAAGAACTGCAGAGACAAGAATGACAAGGCTATCTTTACGGTTCTCCTCCAAAGGAGCCCGGTACATTAGGGGAAGCATCACAAGGAAGAGTGCAAGTGAAATCACATTGGAACCCTGAATCGTGCCATAGGCGATCTCCCCAAAACCCCTGTAAAGGGCTATTGATATTACAAAAATTTCATCCACTATGGCAGCAGCAGATACGAGGTAAAACCCAACATGCCTCCCGCGCAGGCCGTGCTTCGAACCAAATCCTCTGGAATTATCAAGAAACTGCTCGCTTGAAATGTAAAGGGCAAACGCGGAGGCTGCTACAGAGAATCCAGTAAGCCATGGATTAAAAAGATAAGCCTTGAAATCCAGATAAAAACAGATTATGAAAAAAATTAAAATTATGATGCTCTTTGCTTGATTTCTCACAGAATCATTGGATCAGCAGGTGCTCGGGCTTAATGGCCCTAACCTCTTCAACAATTGCGGTGCCTCTCCTTAGCCGCTTGCAGTCAATAGATTCAGGCCTAAGCTGGTCGACGATATAATCAAAGGCTATCTCAGCCCCCCTAGGGTCCCCACAGGTGTAAATGTCCAAAGTTACAAGCCCATGCTCAGGCCATGTGTGAAAGGAAAGGTGAGATTCAGCCAGAAGAACGATCCCACTTGCACCCTGAGGCTGGAATTGGTAATAATCTGAGGAGATCTTTGTTAGCTTACCGACCTTTACGGCTCTCTCCACGATGGGAAATAAGCTATCGACCTTTCCTATGAGATCTGGATCGACACCGTATAAATCCGCCAGAATTTGAAACCCTACTGCCACTTCCATCTTCCTCCATACATAATCAACCCCATTTCGTTAGGGACTTGTATTAAAGTGTTGTATTTAAATATTTATTCTGTTGCGGAGACTTTACTTTTATTCAGCAGCGAGAATTTTTATTGAAAATCCGATAAGCCTATATTAATATTGTAAATTCTATATTGTATAATTTATAATATAAGGTTCACAAATATTTAATTTTAAGCGGAACTTCGGGAAATTTCAGTTGCAACTCATGCATTTCAGACACTTCATAATGAAACCTGCGATCCGACATGAATATTACAGCATCTAACCCCCTTGTGGCAGCATCAAATGCTGAATGCAGAGACCCAAAGCGTGAATCCTCCTTTATCCCTCTTTTCATGGCATAAACGTGTGCAAGTTCTCCGGTTGTGATTATTATGTTGTGACCGTTTGTAAGGAGTTTATTTAATTCCTCGTCCTCAGCCTTAGACTCCGGAGTGGAAATTATGAAAATGTTGACAGAACACACAGGCACTGAGATTAAGCCGGAAAGGTTGGAAACGAGCACAATTTCACCCTTCCTGGCATCATTTTTTGCTATACCTGTAGTGTTGTGCCCATTGCCGTCGTTGAAACAGTGAAGATAGCCATCCCTCATCCCGACAAAAACCTGATTTCCAGCCTTTACCTCTGTTGAAGCAATGGCTTCCCACGTGGTCAGGTCATCTATCTTTGCAAGGCTTCCGCCAACAAACTCCTTCAGTGCGAGCAGCCCGCTTTCAAGGGCATGAAAACCCTCCTTGGTGATCTTGTAATTTTCGTCAATATAACCCTTCTTTCTAAGGATTCGCGTGTGGTATTGAATTCCCTGTATCGTGATCCCAAGCTTCTTTGCCAGTGACGCTGGTTTGTCATCTCCCTGATGGATATTAAGTAATATCATCAGCTGGGCTACGCTCCCTTGATCCAGATTCACACTTGAGCAATGCTCCACCGTTTATAAATAGTTCACAGTATTCTCACTACCATGGCTACGGGCACCCAGGTTAGAAAGACCGAATCTATATTGTTCGACCTGTCCGGGCAGGTTGTTGATTACCAGCGAATCCTTGAAATACAAAGGGCTCTGAATAGTTTACGCAACAGGGGTCAAATACACGATTCTTTGATAATGCTGCAGCATAATCCGGTTTATACGACAGGAATACACGACAACCCTGAAGAGTACAGTGGGTTGCACCAGAAACCGGTCAAGGTAGAGAGAGGAGGGTCTGTAACCTACCATGGGCCTGGCCAGTTGGTTGTCTATTTCATTGTGAACCTCAAGGACAAGGGTATATCAGTCCTTGATCTCATAAGGCTAGTTCAGGAATCTGTGATAGCCTTTCTCAGGCGTTTTGGCATATCTGCCATTCCTGATCTGGGCAAGAGGACCGGCGTCTGGGTGAACGATAGGAAGATATGCTCAATAGGCCTCGCTGTTCGTGAGTTCACAACCCTGCATGGTATAGCTGTGAACATAAACAATGATCTCACGGAATTTGATCCAATAATGCCATGCGGTTTTTCATCGTCCGTTATGACAAGCCTCAGAAGGGAAACAGGGAAGAGCATCCAGATCGAACTTGCAGCCTCACTCCTCATTGAAAATATTGCAGAAATACTTTCCCTGGATGTCCTTCAAACAATAGTGGGAGCAGAAAAGCTCGAAGAGTATGTCAGTGGGCTATTGTCTGAGACTGCTCCCTCAAGAACTGCGGAAGATAATAGTATGAACCAGTACCCTTTCCACTGATCCCGCTCAATTTCCAACCGACGAAGGGCTGGGATCCTACCATTGCGCCTGTGGTTGCTCCACGCTCCCTGTTCGCATAGATTACCCCGACTTCTATATTGTCAAAGTAATACCTGATCTCAGCCGGATCCTCGCTGAATATTCCCCCAGTGAGGCCATAATCCGACTTGTTTATTTCGTCTACAGCCTCCTTCAGCGAATTCACCTTCATAACACATAGTACAGGGAGAAACAGCTCTTCGGTTACGATTGGAGAATCTCTCCGTGCATCAAGGATAACTGTGGGTTCAACGTAGTAGCCGGCCCTTTCAAGCGTATGCCCGCCTGTGGCTACTTTCCCATATTCCTTGAACTTCTGCGAAAGGTTGACAAATTTGTCAAACGCAGCTTTATTTATGACCGGATTCAGGAACGTCTCCTTCTTCCTGGGATCATCCGGAACAATGCCTTTGTCTCTCTCAACAAGCTTTGCGCAGAATTCTTCGTAGACTCCAGATTCAACGTACACAAGGGAGGTTGCGCTGCATTTTTGCCCTGCATACCCAAAGGCGCCTCTGGTGATGCCCTCCACTGCCTTCTGAAGGTTAGCCTTTGCTGTAACTATTACAGCATCCTTTCCTCCCATTTCTGTGATGACTGGCTTCGGGCGCTTCGATTGGGAATTCCTGTACAGATTCATCCCCACCTCCCGTGATCCCGTAAACACTACTCCTGCGACTCTGTCGTTCTCGGCAATTTCCTTGCCAACCACAGATCCGGCTCCAGTTAAAAACGCCAGGGCTTCCTTCGGTACCCCGGCCTCATGCAGATACTTGACAGTCAGGTAGGTTACTATTGGTATATCGCTTGAGGACTTCAGGAGGACTGAATTGCCAACGACTAGCGGACCCACTGTCATTCCCACAGTGATTGCATAGAAATTGAATGGCGGAATGACTGCGAACACGCCATATGGCTTCATGACGCTGAAGCTTTCTTCATTGTCGTAACCTTTTCCGGTTAGCCTATGAAACCCCTGATTTTCTATTAGATTCAACGAATAATAGCGGATAAAGTCTATGGCCTCATCTACATCAGCTATTGCCTCGGTCCTGTTTTTTCCGTTTTCGTAGGCAAGAAGGGCGGCCAGCTTGAATTTTTCCTGCGAAATTTTGTCGGCAGCCCTAAGCAATGTCCGCGCCCTTTCCAGATAGCCGAGCCCAAACCAACTCCTCCAGCCGCTATCTAGGAGATCGATTGCCTTGGATACGCTCTCCTTCGATGCGACCTGGAATGTAGCAATTTCGCCACCATCTATTGGGCTTATGTCCTTGAACTTCTCATTCTCATAGGCCTCTGATCCTATGATCAGTGGGTATTCCTTGTGCAGATAATTTCCAGCTTCTTTCAATGCGGTCTCATAAAGTTTGTGGAATTCCTCCTCCTTTCCGGCGGCCTGCATCCTTACATAGGTTTTTTCATTTTCAAACGGCATAAATAGAGATACAATCAAATTATAATAGGGTAATGGAGGAAGCCTTCAGATTTTAAGTTTGCTGCATCATGGCATCATTATTTTGGAATTGCATTGAGCCCCCTGTCAACAGATATAGCCTGCCCGTTAATTCCAATCGACATCTCGCTTGCCAGAAACACGTTTACCATGGCAGTCTCTATGGGCTCGAGGGTCGTGCTCTGGGAGAACTTTGTAACATTGAACGGAAACACTTTAAAGTATGTATCCTCCTTGTTGACGCTTCCTGGAAGCACCGCATTCACCCTTATATTATATTTCCTGAGCGACTCTGCTGATTTCCTGGCTAATTCAGTCACGGCAATCTTGGAGAGATTGTATGAAAGGTCATTTCCTTGAAATATTGCTGGTGAAGCACCAATGAGAACAAACGATCCACCGCTCTTCTTCATGGGTTCTGAAAAAATCTTGACGATTGATACATGGGAGTAGAGGTTTGTATTTATCATGCTGTCAAAGAATTCCTTTGTGGGAAAAACCTCCTTGGAGGACTCCCATTTGCCCACGTTTGAAACAACTGCATCTATTTGGCCAAATGTCTGTAGTATCTTGTCCCTGACAGCTGCAACCTGCTTTTCATCAGTGAGATCACACCTGAAAGCCTTCAAGGTTGATGACTCTGCAAGGCCATATGTGTTCCCTGTCCTCGACACCATAGCTACCTTTGCACCAAAATTAATGAACATCCTGACCGTTGAAATGCCCTGCCCTGGGCCAACACCAAGTACAACAGCTACTTTTCCGGCAAGAGAATCTCTTATTATATCCACCATAATGGATGATCCGTAACTGCATTATAACAGTAGTGTGACAAAATTGCAGAAAATAGCCAAATTATCTTGCTGGTATAAATTTAAAATAAATAGGGATGTGGAAATGCCCACATCATATCGATACTTTGCCTGGTATTTTTGGGAATGGGTGAACCATTTCAATACGGTCATAGCCACAGATGTATCTCACTAGTCTCTCGATGCCTATGCCAAATCCGGCTGATGGCACCAGGCCAAGCCTGGCAAATTCCAGGAACCATTTGAACTGATCTTCGGTCTGGTTCTTCTTCCTAATTCGTCCCTTTATCCTTTCAATGTCGTACTCCCTCTCCCCGCCAGAAAGAGCTTCCTGGTATCCCTCAGGATATATTAGGTCCATATCACTGAGGATACCAGGCTCGTCTCTCTTCTCCAGATCGTAAAATTCCCTTTTCTCAAGTGGGATATCCACGATCCAGAACGGTGCCTTTTCTTCCCTGGAAAGTACGGACTCAAAATCAGAACCATATTTTTCCTCAGCATCTGTGTATCTGATCCTCTTGAATGGTTTCTTAGGAATCGCAAGGTCCCTGCCAAGGTGTTCCAGGTCTGATTTCAGTGAAGTCTTCACTCCCCTAAGGAGTGCGATGACAAGGTCTTCGCCGAGATCCATAACATCATCCCTTGTGGCCCCCCTCATTTCAAGATCAAGTTGTGTAAACTCAAGCAAATGCCTGCCGGTGCTTGCCTTCTCCGGCAATTCGAGCCTCACATTCGGAGAGAATGTGTAAATCTTTGGAAATCTTTTGACAAGTATTTGTTTATGGAATATCATGGACTTTGTAAGTGCATAACGTACACCGTCGTAATCAAACCAGGGGTCGTACACGGGGTGGTTCAAAGGGTCCGTCACTGTTGAAAATATGACCGGAGGCACCTCTAAAAACCCTCTTTCCTGGAGGAATCTTGCTGCGTTCAGTCTAATGTTGCTGTGAACCCTTAGGGCGATTTCCAGTTTATCACTCGATAGCCGGTTCCACAATTCATTGACAATTTCTCTTTCCATAAATGTTGATCATTGTATTGGATTTAAGCATATTTTCTGCATTCTCAGACGTATTGTCCCAATTATCAGATTATATGAGATAATAATAGACATTTTGTCGAAAATATAAATAACACCTTTTCTATTTCTATGCATGGATCAGAAGGACCTCAAGATATTCTATCACCTAATGGATCATGGGCGCGATAAAATATCTGATATCTCAAAGGCCCTTGATATTCCCAGGGTAACTGTATACGAACGAATTCAGGGTATGGTGAGGGACGGAGTGATAAAGAAATTCACAATTGTTCCTGATTACAGGGCCATCGGGCTTCCTACTGTAGGATTCATCTTTGTCTCATTCAAGTCTGATTCCAAGACGACTCAAAGGCAATTAGCCCAGACCCTTGCAAAATTCCAGGAGGTTGAGGAGATATACATAATAGCCGGTGAGTGGGATATTCTGCTCAAGGTCAGAGCTGCGTCTGTAGAGGATATAGGCAATTTCGTTCTTGATAAGTTGCGTACAGTGCCAGGTGTAGAGAAATCAGAAACAGTGACAGTCTTTTCTGTGGTTAAGTAGGAAAGGTCTCACTAACCTGTTCCGTCATCTTTCTTCCAACAAAGGATGGCATTACCAATGATGTTATGACTGTGGCGAAAATAATCACCGAGAAGTAATTCTCGTTAATTACGCCAGAGGAAAGGGCAACAGTTGCAATTACGACCCCAACAGCCCCCCGCCCTCCAAAAATTCCGGCAACACTGAGAGGAGAGATGAAACGGAGAGCCCTTCTTGAAACCAGATAATCAAGAACACCACCCACAACGCATGA
>JAVZLI010000038.1:0-8272 GCA_038883835.1 Thermoplasmataceae archaeon | reverse complement strand
CTGGAGAACGGTGCAGGAATTTCTTGAACAGATATCTTACATAAACGACATAAGCGGTTTCACAGATGAAAAGATGATTCATCTGGCATCACAGGCCGATGTAAAGTGCATAGTTATGCATATGGTAGGTACTCCTCAGACGATGATGAATCACACGCATTACGACTTCCTGGAATACGAAATAATAAAATTTCTTATGGAAAGGGTGGCAGAACTTGAGGATCACGGCGTCCCTCCAAAGAATATAGTTTTGGACCCAGGAATTGGATTTTCAAAGGATTACCGTTCCAATTTGCAGATAATACACAATTTGCGGTCATTCAGGCTAGGGTTTCCGCTCCTGGTTGGAGTCTCAAGGAAAAGCTTTATCGGAAAATTAACAGGGAAAGATCCGGAAAACAGGTTGGCGGGTTCAATTGCAGCGTCACTGGAAAGTGCGAGGAATGGAGCAGACATTCTTCGGGTGCACGATCCAGGTGAAGTAAGGGATGCCCTTGTGGTAAGCCACGCTATTGAGACGCTTTCTTATTAGGCAGATTTACAGTCAGGGCATCTGCCTGTCATGATAAGGTTCACGTCACGTATCTCGAAACCTCGCCCATTTAACTTTGAAAGAATATCTAGCTCTTCAATGTTTACATCAAATATTCTGCCACAGTTCTCGCAAACCATGTTTCCGTGCAGTGAGGTGTTAGTTTCAAACCAAGTGGTTCCCTTAGCCTCAAAGGATTTGACAGTTCCGGTCTGCTGAAGTGTCTTGAGAATGTTGTAAACAGTGGCAAGAGTAATTGACGGTTCATGCTTCTTCACACTCAGGTAAACATCCTCTGCCGTAAAATGGCCTGGCGTGTTCTTTTTCACGAAATCTATAACTCTAAGCCGCTGCGGTGTAATCTTAAACCCAGCCTGCTTGAGTGCTTCAACGTACGTAGTCTCCATACAAGGACTGTATTATTAAATAGTAATTAAGATTTCTTAAATAACTCGTTCACATGTTGTCGTATTGTGGAATTTAGAACAAAGAGAGGGTGCAGACCCTTGTCTGGGAAGATTAAAGAATGAAAGTCGCATTGGAAGCTGTGAAGCTTCTCGGGGTTACAGCGCCCTTTACAGGTTCTGGGAAAACGTCAATAACGCTTGCCATTCTTTCAAAGCTTCCCGGTGCAGCATCCTTTAAAATCGGCCCTGATTATATAGATTCTGGGCTGGCAAGCTCCATCACCTCAAGGCCCACGTACAACATTGATCGTTGGATACAGGGAAGGCATTACCTTGATCCGTTGCTAAGATCAAATGCCGAATACGGGATAATTGAAGGAGTAATGGGCTATAGAGACTCCGGATCAAGCGTTGACCTTAGCACACATTTCTATTTTGAAAAACTGAAAATACCATATGTTCTCGTCGTGGACGTTTCGAGGATGGCGGAATCTGCATACTATCTATCCAGGGGATTCATTGGGCATAGAACACTCGGAGTTATTCTCAACAACGTGGGATCGGAAAGGCACGGTGAAATGGTTGAGAAGGAATTCAGGAGACATGGTGTCAGGGTTCTAGCCTCAATTCCCCACATAGCGCAAGCCACCATACCAGAAAGGCATCTCGGCCTGTTCACGGCTGCTGATATGGTTGACCTTAAGGATCGGGTAAAAGCTATTGCATCCTACATAGACACCTCGTTTCTTGAGGGGATTGAAGACTTTAGACCCCATTTCCAACCTGAAAGCAAACCACCAATGGCAGGAAACAAAAAGATCCATGTCGCGGTGGCATTCGATCGCGCGTTCAACTTTTATTATTCAACAAGCATGGACTTTCTAAATTCCATTGGAGAGGTGGAATATTTTAGCCCGTTAAAGGATGAGCATATCGACGATGCCGACCTGGTATACATTGGCGGCGGATACCCTGAGCTCTACCCAGAAGACCTTGAAAAAGCACGGAAAACAGCTGAATTCATAAGGAACCATGCCGAGTCCGGGAAGCCGTTGATTGCGGAATGTGGGGGTTTGATGTATCTAGAAAACTCGCTCGAATCCAATGGGAGAAAATATAAAATGGCAGGGGTTTTCAATGGCATTGTCAGGCCGCTGGGCAAACTCGTTCTGGGATACACAAAGTTAATCGCGCTTGAATCAAATTTCATGTTCAGGAAGGGGGAAATAATTTATGGCCATGAATTCCACAGGACCACCATAGATGATTCCGGCAGGAAACTGATGAAAAACATAATAGGCAAAGGAATACAGGACGGCATGGATGGCCTCGTGCAAAAAAACTCCATGGGGTCATATTCACACTTTGATCTTTCAAGATACTCCCGGCGCCTTATGAGAAAGATCACTGCTAAGGGTCTATTATGAACTCGTCCGAGTATACAACTTCAACACGTGTCCTTGAATCAATAATTACGTCAAGAATAGGCATCCTTAGCCTGTAGAGAAATGAGGTCCTTCCCCGGCCAGGGTTTTGCTTTACTTCCATTCTCAGAACATAGCCACGGGATAGGAGCACATTGAGCGCCGAAATAGCCCTGGAGGTAGTTATCCCAAGTATCCTTGTTATTTCTGGAAGCCCTATGCCGCCTGTCTGCTCCAGAAGCGCCAATATCTTGGCCTGGTTTCTTGAGAACCTTTCCTTGCGCAGTTCATCGTATACTTCTTCGGCGCGCTCAGGGTTCAGATGCACGGCAAAATATAGTCTAGTTATTATTTAAATGTATCTATCCTACTTAAGGTACATATTCATAATCTCCGCTTACATTATGTGCTGAATGTCTCTTGAGCGGTTGCGTGGATTCCGGGATGTATATCCTGAGGAAATGGAGATACGAGATCAGGTGTTTGACAAGATTAAGGCGGTCGTCAGATCATTCGGATTCAAACAAATTGATATCCCATCGCTAGAACCTTTAGACCTTTACCGCATAAAGTCAGGAGATGAATTGCTGGGGCAGACATTCAACTTCAGTGACAGAAGCGGGCGGGAGGTCACGCTTTTGCCGGAGGCAACCCCTTCAGTGGTCAGGATGCTGACATCCCGCAAGGACATTCCAAAGCCTGTGCGGTGGTTTTGCCTTCCAAAGATATGGCGTTATGAGGAGCCTCAATCAGGGCGCCTTAGGGAACACATCCAGTTAAACGCAGACATTTTTGGCTCCTCGAGTGAGGCGGCCGATGCAGAGGTAATAGGGCTTGCCTGCACAATCCTAGACACCCTGGGCCTTAGCGGGCACTATGAGATAAGGCTTAATGATAGGGTTCTTATGGACGGAATCCTCAGCCATTTAGGTGTGCCTGATACGCGGCGGGCTTTTGCCGCCATTGATAGGTTTCACAAGGTATCTTCTGATGAATTCATCATTATGCTCAAAAATGCAGGTATGGACGATGAGGCCGCACACAGAGTGCTCAAATTGTCTGGTGTAAGATCCAGCCCATCAGAAGCCTCAGAGATCCTCGATGATCTGTCTCTGCAATCAGATGCTGTAAAAGAGAGATTGGAAAGGATAAAACAAATTGCAGCCCTTGTAAGCAAGTATAGTGATGCCAGGGTCGTTCTTGATCTCTCCATAGTTAGAGGGCTCTCATATTATACTGGGCTTGTCTTCGAGGCATTTGATGTCAAGGGGGAGCTCAGGGCGATTCTTGGCGGTGGCAGGTACGACTCATTGGCTAGCGTAATCGGCGAACAACAGATCCCTGCAGTTGGCTTTGGGATGGGTGACGTTGTCCTGGAACTTCTCATGCGCAGGGCAGGATCATGGCGGGTGCAGGAGAACGTGGATTCCTATTATATTTGTACGGTTAATAACAAACTGCTCGGGAAATCGCTTCAGATTGCCAGATCGCTTCGATCAAATGGGTATAGGGTTACCGTGGACCTTGCCGACAGGAATATAAGCAACCAGCTTCGCATGGCTGCATCCTCTGGCAGCAGATATTCTATAATTCTCGGAGAAAAGGAGATTGAAACCGGATTCGTTTCAGTGAGAGACATGAACACAGGAGAACAACGTGCTATCCCATTGGACCAAATGATTAATTAATGGCCAGGAACCAGTGAGGCCGCTGCTTCAGGCTGATGGTGTAACCTACTATGGTATTATAGGGGTAACTAGCCGTAAAAAAACCCTGACATTGAAGGCAGTAAGATTGCTGTCCATTAATTTTGTTTCATACGGTTTAGAAAGATTCATAAACCTTCTGCATCTTATCAAGACAAGGTGGTTGTTTGTCAATAGCATTTGTCTTGGTCAGCACCGTACCCGGTAAGGAACATGAGGTCTACAACAAAATATCCAAAATAAATTACGTTGTAGAGATTCACCCGCTCTTTGGTGAGTATGATCTGATAGTCAAGATAGATGCTAAGGACTTCAGCGAACTTGGAAAAATTGTTGTTGAACAGATAAGGACAATAGAAGGAGTTATAGACACCAAAACTCTTACCGGAATAAAACTATGAGGTGCAACAGATGTTAGCTTCTTACGACCCATGGAATTGGTCAGTGTTTTTGTTCGTTGTGATTGGAATCCTGGCTCTATCTCTATTCGTGCTTGGAGTGCTCACAGCCTACTTTGGCAGCGGCAAAAGTCGTTTAGTTGGGGTCGGGCTTCTGGTTGGAGGAATTGTGATAGGGATCATTGAGGTTTACGTCACACATTATGTGACACCACAAGTGCATCTCCTGTACAACGTGATACTTGGAACAGTGTTCTATGTTGTTGCGGCAGTTATAGGCGCCCTGATCGGTCTCCTGATCTTTTTGGGTGCCATAATGAAAACCTGATCTGTGTTCCCATCTTTTATTAATCTATTAGAAATCACTTTTTAAATGATTGATCCCGTTCGTTTTTTATCGGAGGCAAAGTCCCAGATACAGAAAGAGTTAGATGGAAAAGGAATTCTTGCGTGTTCAGGCGGTCAGGACAGCACTCTGCTGGCTGTCATTGCCCACCAGGCTGCACCCGGTAAAATCCTGACAGTATTTATTGACACTGGCCTCCTGCGGAAGGGAGAGAGAGATAGGGTCGAATCCATCTTCAAGGGTATTGGGCTGAATTACAGGATCATAGATGCCTCTGATACCTTTCTGTCCCACCTCAAGGGGATTACTGATCCGGAGGCCAAAAGAAAGATCATAGGCAGAACGTTCATAGAAATTTTTGAAAAGGTCGCAGGAGAGTACGGAGCTCAAACTCTTTTGCAGGGGACAATTGCTCCAGACTGGATTGAGAGTGGCGGATCGGTAAGGGAAGTAATAAAGAGCCATCATAACGTAGGCGGCCTCCCTGACAAGATGAAACTGAAATTGCTTGAACCATTGAGAGATCTTTACAAGGATGAAATTAGGGCAGTCTCGGAATATCTGGGGCTGCCAACTGATCTACAGCCATTTCCCGGACCTGGTCTTGCTGTAAGGATCATCGGAGAGGTAACCAGGGAAAAGGCTGATCTACTGAGGGATGTTACAGCAATTCTGGAGGAGAATGTCCGGCAACATTACCCTAACCCTTCACAAAGGCCATGGCAGTATTTTGCAGTGTTGCTTCCAGTCAGGACAACCGGAGTGCATGGCGATAAGAGAACCTATGGCGAGACCGTAGCCATAAGGATGGTAGATACAACTGATGCAATGAGCGGCACGTTTTCCCATCCAGATTGGGATTTTCTGGAGGTGGTTTCAACTCAGATCACAAACGAGGTCAAGTCCGTCAACCGGGTTGTATACGATGTAACAAATAAACCACCTGCGACAATAGAGTGGGAATAGGGGATTGGGCAATTTAAATATATGGAATACAAATACCCTTGGGTATCATGAGTGAAACAATGACCGAAGAAGAACTTCTCCTTTCAGAAGAAGATTACCAGAAGTCTGGCGTTCATATCGGCACCCAGGTTAAGTCCAAGGACATGCAGGAGTACATCTTCAAGATAAGGAATGATGGCTTGTATATTCTGGATATAAGAAAAACCAACCATGCCATCATAGTTGCCGGGAAGATGCTGGCAAGATTCAACCCCCAGGACATCTTGGTTGTTGCCCAGAGGCAGTATGCCTTTAAACCAGTCACCAAGTTCTCTGAGGTTGTAGGATCCTCCTCCATAGTGGGCAGGTTCATCCCAGGCACCCTTACGAATCCACAACTCAACACCTACAGGGAGGCTAAGGTCATCATCGTGACAGACCCGCTTGCTGATACCCAGGTAATGAAGGAAGCAAAGATGGTAGGAGTTCCTATAATAGCCCTCTGTGATGCAAATAACAAGACAGATTTTGTTGATCTCATAATACCTACAAACAATAAGGGGCGGAGATCACTGGCGGTAATATATTGGCTTCTGGCCAGAGAAATCTTGAAGAACCGCGGTACTATAAAGGAAAATTCACAATTTACTTACACAATTGATGACTTTGAGGCACAGCTTTAGCTGTCCTCTGGAAAATCCTTTATTCTTAAAATAAGAGTATAGGAAATGCCGCCCTCAAGCCTACATGCGAATAGCATCTTCTTCCTTACGCCCTGTGCAACCCGGACGGCACGGCTTATTTTGTACCACTGGTCGCTTCCTGTCAGGACATGAACAAGATATTCAGCATGCTCAGAGTCCGGGCTCTTGTATGCTCTAAAATTGCAACCGTATTTGAATCCAGTCTTGACAATAAATCCCCTCTTAACCAGATCCAGGTATGTTTCTCTGTCAGCAAGCCCAGAAGATTCTGTTCTCCTCAAAAGGTCCAGCTCATATGGGGTAAGAATCTTGTATTCACCAAGCGGTTCGCCAATCCAGGAAGGCACGGAGTGAGAGTCTACGATCCTTGACGTTACCGTTTGACCTGGGTAGTACATACCTGGAAAGGGTGGGGTTTCCCCAACAGGATCAAAGGTTGTTGACCGGAACATTGTAATATCAAAATCATCGTCTATTGCAGCGTACAGGCAACCTGCATTTCTCGCCATTTCAGCATCAGATAGGGTTTCAGACTCTTTGATTACAACAATAGGCCCAAGAAAAGCCTTTCCATTCTTCCGTTTGTAAAAAATTTTCCGTCCCTGGACCTTCAGGCGCAACCCCTTGTCCTTGAGTTCCCTATAAACGAAGAATATTTCCAGGTCATCATCCAGCCCAAGGGTAGATATAAGCTTAGGAAGACTATTCAACGAAATATTCTCAGGTTTAATCTTGCCCTTGAGAAACAGATATAGGGCCTCGTAGGCAGTAAGCCTCAAAATCCCTGTTTCGTTTGAGCCTAACCCATAACGGTTAATCAGCTGCGACGGCGACACGCCTTTGTTGATCAAAAAAGAGACCTGACCAGAGAGCGCCCTATGCTGTTTGTCTTCGCCTTGCATAGAATCTCTCCGCGAGAGCACCGGTAATAGCTTTGACTGTCTCTGCGATGCCCTCTCCGGTTTTAGCAGAAGTCATGTAAAATTGTATCCCGAATTTGTTGCATACCCTGTTAAGATCATCTATCCAAATAGCGGCTTCATATTTCATGTCAAGTTTTGTCGCGACCAGAGAAATATGAGGCTTTCTCTCAAAATTTTTAGTGAACTTTAGGACCTCTTCAGCATATTTGAGGGAGGATTGGTTGGTAATGTCCACTGTTATAATGATTGCAGTGGATCCAGGCAGAAGTCTGTCAGACTCATCCTGAGAAAGAATCTCTTGAAACAGGACGTCCGCAAGGATCTTGTCCTGGCCATTCTCCAGGGTAAATCTTTTTTTATTGATTGGCTTGGACTGGCCGCTTGACTCATAGGTATCATAGACAATCCTGGAAATGAGTGAACTTTTGCCGGACTTCGGCTGTCCGATTACACTTATCTTCCAGGCTACCCGATCAACGACCATTGGCATTTGATTAGTAGGTTTTTCTTATATTTTTTCATTGAGCCCAATTATGATTTTGTGTCAACCTAGAAAATATTGATTTAGAAATATATATCTTCCTGCAGAGGTTTCTGTCTGGATACATCCAATTTATAATCCGATTTTCGTATCCTCATATAATGAGTTAAAAATTTCCATCGGCGCAAATCGCTTTGAACCTATTAAAATAAAGGCTCATCTCATTACATTGTAGTTCTTTGAAACTGACCAGCCTGTCAGGTGTTACCACTGGACATTTACTTATTGAATGCACATTCAGTATTTTACCTGACGAAACAACAAAGGTTCGCCATATACTTTATAAATCTTGTCATGATGGGGTTCTGGTAATTATGGAATTCGAGTTTTCAGATTCCCTGAAAAA
>JAVZLI010000037.1:0-8292 GCA_038883835.1 Thermoplasmataceae archaeon | reverse complement strand
TCATGGGACAGTTCCTTTTATTCTGCATACAATAGGACTCTCCTGGGGGCTGTCAATAACATTCATCCAAACTTATGGAATTTCACAAATTTTCCAGTACAGGTAAAATATTCTGCCTACAACCTGACAATATCCCTGGTCTCTCCTGTTTCCATTTCTGACTTCACATATTTTTCAAGTGTACTTGGCCTTCAGGAGACATAGCCAACGAGATTGAGATGACATTAACCAAAGAGTACGTTTTCGAAAATAATTTATGATCTGATACATTATATACATTATGTTTAAGGACAGGTATGAGCTCACAATAGACAAAATTTTGACATCCTCTATACGAAACAACCCAAATCAGATCATATCTTACAAGGGTGATCGCAGCATTACCTACAGTGAATTCAAGCGTGAAGTATATGAGCTAGCTGGGGGTCTCGTGAAGCAGGGGCTCAGGAAGGGAGATCGTGTTGCTGTTCTCGACTGGGACACTCTCAATTATCTCAAACTCTATTATGCTGTTCCAATTGCCGGAGGCGTTTTGCATACTGTGAATATAAGATATTCACCAGAGCTGATTTTCTACACAATGCAGCATGCAGAGGATAAATTTGTGGTAATAAGGGACGAGTTTATTCCACTAATAGAAAGAAGCCTTAGCCTTTTTGACTTTGTGAAAACATGGATTATAAGCTCAGATCACGAAAAGCCCATGAACACAATACCGGGTTCCATATTCCTCAATGATATTAAGGTGAAGCAGCCAGAAGGCATTCTCCCCGTCCTCAATGAAGAGGACATAGCTACAACTTTCTATACTTCTGGAACTACTGGTTTGCCTAAGGGGGTTTTATTCACACACCGCCAGATTGTAATGCACACTCTTGCGGCTGCCGCATCTCTCGGGGATGAACCTATTGGCCTCAAGAATGTGGATGTTATAATGCCATTAGTTCCAATGTTCCACGTTCATTCATGGGGCGCTCCATTTTTCTCTATTTTGAAGGGCATGAAATATGTGCTTCCCGGCAGGTACGACTTTGAGAAACTGCCCGGGATTATGGCAAAGGAGGGTGTCAGTGTCAGTCTTATGGTCCCTTCCATACTCTACCTTTTGATCTCCAGTCCGGAAGCTGCCAAGACTCTTTCAAAATTGAACCTGAGGGTAACCATTGGCGGAGGGGCGCTTCCAAAGGGGCTTGCTGAGAAGGCAGGAACCCTTGGAATAAAGGTTGCTGTTGGATACGGCATGTCCGAGACTGCTCCCATACTTACCCTGGGGACACTTACATCAGAAGCTATGAGGCTTGGGGACTCAGCCAGCGATGCAATTCGCCTTAAAACAGGGGTTCCCATGCCTCTTGTTGACATGAAGGTGGTCGACAAGAATTTTGTGGAAGTACCGTGGGATGGAAAAAGCATTGGGGAAATTGTTGTAAGGGCACCTTGGCTAACTAAGGAATACGTTAAGGATGAGGAGAATACAAGGAAGCTATGGAAAAACGACTGGCTCAACACGGGTGATCTTGCTGTCGTGGACGAGCTCGGATACATCAACATTGTAGACAGGGAAAAGGATGCTGTGAAGTCTGGCGGCGAGTTTATTCCAACAATAATTCTCGAGGATGCGATCAGTACTTTCCCAGGAGTTGCGGAAGTGGCTGTCATTGGCAAAAAAGATGAGAAATGGGGCGAGCGGCCGGTAGCATTCATTTCTGGGCTGAAATCTATCGACCGCAAGAAGATTGAAGAACATTTAATGGGCTATGTCAAAAACGGCAGAATTGCAAAGTTTTGGATACCTGATGAGTACATAATTGTAGATTCTTTCGAGAAAACTAGTACTGGAAAGATCGACAAAAAGGTCCTAAGGGAGAAGATTGGGGTCCAGGTGGCTTAGTTCCTCGTATATTTCAGATATCCCAATTTTCAGGGGTTTTGTCTCCCTGAGCATCGGGTTTGATGCCACGAGTGAATCCGCCTCATCCACGATGTAGCCTTTCCTAATGACCTGCAATTTTTTTCCTGAAACCTCCTCTACCAAGCGGAGGAGCTGATTCACGGTCGTACCCTTCCCTGTCCCCATTTCGTAGTCACCTGGCTTAAATTCCCCCTCTATAATTTTTAGGATGGCAGTGGCGACATCCTGAACGTGAATGAAGTCTCTAGTATGTGAGCCATCGCCAAAAATGGTAACGGGCTCATTCTTTATTGCCGATTTCAAGAAAAGGTATACAGCACCCTTACGCGAATTTGGCCCGTAAACATTGTAAAATTTTAGAACATATGCGTTAATACCATACAACTTTCTGTACAGGTTTATCCATTCAACGGTCTGCCTTTTGGAAAGGGAATAAGGGTTGCTTGCTTCGGAAACTGATCCGGATGTAGGAAATATGATTGTGGAACCCTGATTTCTGCATCTCTCTATAAATTGCATAGAAAGATGCAGGTTATCCTCATAATACTGGAACGGCAACTCTATGGATTTCCTTATAAGGGTCCTGGCAGCAAGGTGAACAATGTAATCATATCGTCCGCTGTCTACGCCATCACCAATGTCGACACCGTAGACATCCAATCCTCTACTCCTGAGTAACGAGTATACAACGCTTCCAATGAATCCGCGATGTCCTGTTACCAGAACTTTCATTTGCATTGGATGTTCTGGAAATACAAAATATTTCTCATTCCCCAGTTGCCTGCAGGATGCATTTGTGTCATTTTGCACCAATAAGATTTAATAACCACCAGAAATCCTTTGGTGGTCAAATGCACATATTCTTCTTTGTTCTGTACCTGGTTCTTGGATCACTTACCCTTACTACTTTCATATATTATGTTGTCAACTCATTCTTTTCGAGAAGATATTCAACCTCCAACGTACGAAATGACCTTGGGCCTGATGATGTAACCATTGTGATCCCTGTTTACAACGAGGAAGAGGAAATATTCAAGGAGTGCATAGACTCAGTGTCAGCTCAGGGAAGCAAGTTCATTGTGGTTGGAGACTCCAGCTACGAACCTTACCGTACAATTGTTGAGGCCAAGGGCGGAGTGTTCATTCATAAGCCTGTCAGAGAGGGGCAGAAAAAGGCAATTGTAACAGGCCTGCAATACGTAGAAACACCATATGTGCTCCTGATGGATAGCGATACAATATTGCCTGAAAATGCAGTAAGAAGCATGGTATCACATTTTGTTGACGGCGTTGGAGGGGTTGGCCCCAACATTTCCATAAAGAACACAGGTACAGCTGTATCATATGGATCAGAGTTTGTGGAAAGAAGCAGGGAGGTCATATTCCGGGCAATGTCGGCCCATGGAAGCGTCATGCATCTTGACGGTGCTTGTGTGATGTATAGGACCGATGTCGTGAAGCCCTTCATCTTATCAGGAGAATTCGCAGACTTCAAAATAATGGGAAAACCCACCCTGCTTGGAGAAGACTGGCTGCTTGCCCTACATACTTTGAATAGCGGGCTAGAACTCGTAAAGGATTATTCTGTCACTGTAAAGTGCTACCCACAAAGGAACTTCAAGAAATTTGTCAAACAGAGCATAAGGTGGTCCAGGTCTGAATGGATAAGGTTTGGAATGGACCTGAAAAGCGGAAATGCAATTAAGCGTGGGAAGTTTTACACCTTTGAGCTTGTTTATACATACATGCTTCCTCTCATTGCCGTTTCCGTTCTTGCACTGAGGGCCTATCAATTTTTTGCATTTACATCAAATGATATTGCCTTTTTCGATCTATTCCACGATTTTCTATCTCTCTTCATAGCAAGAACATGGTTTTTCACCATGGTTAGGGTTGGGATGTATCTCGTAAACTTCTTCGGTACTGGGGTATTCCTTGTCACGGTGGCAGGCAGAATTCATTCAGATCGCCTTAGGACGCTGGCATATGGCGGACTCGCCATGGGCACACTCTTCCTGACCACCTTATACGGTCTCCTCACGTTCTGGAAAAGAACTGGCTGGATGACGCGCTGATGTCTGTGGCTTGCCTAACATGGGTGGACGTAAATATTTAAAGCTCGTCCATCCAGAAATAAATTTAATAGAACTGTGATATCTATTACTAATGTTTTCATCTGATCCTCACTCATCAGAGAGCGAGAATGAGGACTTCATTACTTCAGACGAAGAGTTAAAGGAGTACATTGAAAAGCTTCGGGTAAAAATAAGAATTTTTGGGGCCGGCGGAGCAGGCTCAAACACGATTAACAGGCTCATGAAAGAGGGCATATCAGGGGCACAGATGATAGCCTGCAACACAGATGCCCCGCATCTATTGAGGGTGAGAGCAAACAACAAAATATTGCTGGGCAAGACTCTGACAAGAGGCCTTGGATCTGGCGCCGATCCAAAGGTCGGTGAGCAGGCCGCCAAAGAATCGGACCAGGATATTATGAAGTTTGTGAGCGGGAGCGATATAGTATTTGTAACTGCAGGCCTTGGCGGGGGTACAGGCACAGGATCTGCCCCTTACATAGCAGGGAGGGCAAGGGACAGTGGGGCCCTTGCAATATCTGTTGTGACTCTGCCTTTCAAAAGTGAAGGCAAGATAAGAATGGACAATGCTTCCTGGGGGCTCAACAAGCTTCTCAAGGCGTCTGACACTGTAATAATTATTCCAAATGATAAACTTCTTGAGCTGGTTCCAGACATGCCGCTTGAAAAGGCATTCCGGTTTGCCGACGAGATTATAGTAAAATCCATTACAGGCATATCTGACCTTGTTACGAAGCCCGGCCTGATAAATCTTGATTTCAATGATCTCAAGACAGTGGTAAAGAATTCCGGGCTTGCCATGATCGGAATGGGACTATCTAGCGGCGAGCCAGGTTCCAGGCTGGATGAGGCTGTACAAAAGGCGCTTAACTCGCCATTCTTGCAGATGGATATGTCATCCTCGACCGGGGTCATTGTAAACGTTACTGGTGGAACTGATATGCAGTTGGAAGAGGCTTCGGCTGCTGCTGAGATAATAAGGCAGAGGGTTGGCCGCACAACAAGAATAATATGGGGTGCTACGGTTGATCCAAAGTTCAACGGCCAGATAGAGGTTCTCATTGTTGCCACAGGCCTCAGAAGTGAGATCATTAAATTATGGGATGATCAGAAAGGAAACGATGGCATAGACCTTGTTTCATAGAACATGGATGTATAAGTGTCAATATGCCGTCGCATCATAACCTTTCAAAATTCTTTGCATTTGAGTTCAAATAGGGTCACTAGGCAATGACGAGGATTATCCATTAATTTGGAAATAATTGAAAGAAAAAGTTAATAGATTGCATTCCATAAAAAGATTATGAAACAGGCGGAACCAGTGGAGTTGGAAAGAAAGAAACTTTTTGAAAAACTTTTAAAAAACAACCTTACAACATTTTTGATCACATTTCATCCCAAGGAAGCGCCAAAGTTTGGGCTTGTCAAAAAGCCAGTTTTTACAGACTCTCCATCTCCCATTGCAAAGCCATACAAATGGGACTATTCAATGATGCGGGAGCTTCTCTATGAATTGGGCACCCTTCTATCAGCCGAGGAGGCTGAACGCAGGCAGGTGCAGCTTGTAAATCCTAGCCTCAGGGAATACCCGTACCTCGGTGCCATTGCAATTTCACCGACAATTTTTGCAGCAATTCAGCTTGTTAAGGCGGGCGAGGTCGCGCCGACACATTACCATACTCCAAATGCATTTCGCTTGATCCTGGAAGCGCCAGAGGATGGTGCCTATACAGTCGTCAATGGGAAAAGAATAACCATGAGGCGTGGCGATCTTGTGCTCACTCCCAGCTACGCATGGCATGATCACAGAAATGAGAGCGATAATGATGTTATCTGGCTTGATGGGCTTGATGCACCGCTGGTATGGTATATGGGAGGCATATTCTTTAAGGACTATGCCAAGGTTCATGGCGAAAATGTCCAGCCAGTGAAACTGACGGATGAAGACCTTCTTGCTACCTATGGGAGTGGATTCAAGCCTGAACAGGATTTGTATGACTCATATGATCCGCTTTTCATTTATCCGTACAGCAGGGCAAAAAATGCCCTCAGATCACTTGTGAAACGTGGAACAATGCCACCAGAAGGATATGTTGTCAGGTACCTGAATCCCGTCACTGGAAAGGACCTGTTCCAGACAATGGCCCTGAAGATGAGGTTGATACCGCCAGGGGGGTCAACTGCAAGCATCAGGAGAACGGAACATATTGTCATGGCACCATTGGAGGGACGCTGCAGAGTAACCTTAGAAGATGCTAGCTTTGATTTGGTTGAGAATGACGTTGCCATAATCCCGCCATGGTCAGAGTACAGGATTCAAAATACTGGAAATAAGGACCTGGTGGTTTTCTCATACTCGGACGAGCCTTTGTTTAGGGCGATAGGGATTTATCAGGAAGAAGTGGGGAAAAACTCTCAAAGTTCGCACGCAACGTAATATTCGATTGCGGCAATTAATCCAAAACTTGCCATTTTAATTCAAAGCCCTGAGCGCCTCCATAAAATTCCCCCAATATAAACAACTCAAAGTAAAACGAGCTTCGACCCTCATGAAAATTTAATCTATAACCAATCCCATCTGTCTGCTATGTCTGAATGGTATGAAACAAACGAGAAATGGTACCCCAGCGAATACGGAGCCAGTGATCAGCTTGGCACCCTTAACCATCTCACCCCAGAGAAGGTGATTGCTTCTCTAAGGCTTGTTCGCAAGGGAAAGGTCCTGAGGCTTAACCACGAAATATTCAATGGGATGCCGGGAAGGCAGGACAGGCATGGGCCATTTTTCTACCTGCTATCGCAGAGGGTTTACGATCAACGCCCCCCATTCAGGGAATCCACAAAGAACAGATTCGGAGCGGCACTTTGCAGGGTAGAGATGGTAGACCACCTTGGAACACACCTGGACTCGCTTAACCACATTGCTTTTGACAACAAATTTTACAACGGGATGGATGCTTTTGATTTATCAACAACCTGGGGGACGCCAAAGCTTGGTATAGAAACAACTCCACCTATTGTGACTAGGGGGGTGTGCATCGATGCAACTGAAGGCAGGGACATAATGGAACCCGGTGAGCCAATTGGAATGGAGGTCGTAGAGAAATTCCTCAAGGACCGCAATATGGCAATTAGCCCAGGAGATGCTGTTTTCTTTTACACTGGCGTCGGAAGGCTATGGAACGAACCCCAGAAATATAACAGGTATTATGATGCTTCCCCTGGAATCGGAATTGAACTTGCGAAATGGTTAGCCCGCAATAAAGTTGCCCTTTCGGGCTCAGACACGCCATCGACCGAGGTCACTCCTCCCGAGCTGCCCGGTACGCGTTTGCCAGTGCACCAGTACCTGATTACGCTAAATGGAATCAGGTTAATCGACAACCTGAACCTGAATGAGGTAATTGACCAGAGCGCCTCGGAATTTCTGTTTATGCTGTCTCCCCTTATGATAAGGGGCGCTACAGCATCTCCCGTTGCACCGGTGGCTCTTATCTGAACTTTCCTTCAGGATTTCATATCAAATGATATATTTAATTAAATGATCCTATATCTCGATCATTTAAAAATATTATAAAATGTTACGTGTCAAGAACTTTTAAATATTGAAAAATGTTACTTACGATCATGGTCGAAACCGGATCCCAAAAGTTACAAAGCATGGGAAAGGTTACAATGGCTGCTGGCTTTGGCAACTTTGTTGACTTTTACGAGTTCTTTATATCAGCCAGTGCTGCTGCATTAGTATGGCCAACAGTTTTCTTTGGCCCCCTGTCAAAGAATATTGCTCTAGCGACCACGTTATCCATCATAACGTTTGGGGTTGGATACATTACAAGGCCGCTGGGCGCTTTTGTCTTTGGCCATTATGGGGACAGAACGGGAAGAAATAGGGCGCTGGCTCTTTCCATATTTTTGGCCTTTGCATCAGTGCTTGGCACAGGCCTCCTTCCTGGCTATGCATCTATAGGCGTGGCTTCGGTAGCACTCCTCTTTGTTTTCCGGCTAATGCTGGGAATGGCATTAGGAGGCGAATTTGGTGGGGCCTCAGTCTGGGTGGTTGAGTA
Source organism: Thermoplasmataceae archaeon (assembly GCA_038883835.1). Taxonomy (GTDB): domain Archaea; phylum Thermoplasmatota; class Thermoplasmata; order Thermoplasmatales; family Thermoplasmataceae; genus UBA447. The sequence goes on along the minus strand of JAVZLI010000037.1, from coordinate 217 downwards.
TGCAGAGGCTCATGGGAAAGGCAAGAGGAGAGGATATTACGGAGCAATTCTTGGGCTTATGCAGTCCTTTGGAATCGGCCTCGGAGGGTTGGCTTTCACCCTCTCGGACATATATAGCGGAAGCGCATTTTTAACTATAGGCTGGAGGATACCATATCTGGCCGGGGCTGTGATTGCTATAGTTGGCCTTATTATAAGGCTTCGGATGTTTGACAGC
>JAVZLI010000036.1:0-8375 GCA_038883835.1 Thermoplasmataceae archaeon | reverse complement strand
TCTAAAATAAGAAACCTGTCGGAAAAACTTGAAGGCCTGAACTCACAACTTTCAGTGCTGGAAAGTGAATTTGACAGGGTTCAGGAAGAACTTAGGAACACTTCAAAGGAGGCCGGTTCAAAAACTGGAGAGATAACTGCCCTTCAGAGAAGCCTGGAAAGTGGCCGTCGGGATATTGCGGAGGTCGATGCTAAAATTGGGGAAATAACAACCCTGATCCTGTCGGTCGAGAAAGAGGAATCCGAAATGCAAGGACAGCTGGGGGAAATTAAACGTAATATCCAGTCGCTAGAGAATGAGAAGCAACAAGTTTACGATCTCATTAAACAACTTTCGCCGGCCTATTACACAAGGGAACAGGATCTCCAGGAGCAGTTGGAGGGGCTTAGAGCTAAGGAAAGTGAGTTTACAGGGGAAGTCTCAAAGCTTGAGGCAGAGGGAAAATTCATAATGGAAAAGATTTCTGAGATGAAAAGCAAACTGGCTGATCTTAATGCCTCCATAAATGCAAGAAATTCTGATATAAGGGATCACGAAATTTCGCTTGCCGCCTGCGAAGCAGAGCTTGGAAAATTGAGGTCAATGGAAGCTGAAATAGACAGGAAGACTGGCGAATTGTCAAAGAAAATTGGCGAAATTGAGGCGTCGATCAGAGATGACGAGGATAAGATAGCAGACCTGAAAGCAATGCAATCCACAAAGCGTGATATGATTGTTACCCTTCAGGCAAAGTGCCAGGTTTTCGGGCAGAGGCTCACGGAGATAAATGAGGAAATGGAAAAGAATGCTGGAAAGATCATAACTGATGTGAGATCAGTACAGGAAGCCAAGCGGCAGATATCTGATGTCCAGGGTAAGGTGGAAGGCCTTGGTCCTGTAAATCAACTTGCCATTCAGGAATTTGCCGATGTTTCAAGGGACCTTGACTCCCTTAATGGAGAAATCGAGAACCTCACCTCCGAGAGATCAGCTCTTATCAAACTGCTCAACGACCTGAATGAAAGGAAGGAGCGGGTCTTTATGGAGACGTTCAACGGGATCAATGGCAAGATGGGTTCAATTTACAATGAGATCTCAGGAGGCGGTGAGGCGTTTCTTGAATTGAGCGATCCATCCAGACCATTGGAATCGGAGATATTTATTAAAGCCAGGCCCAAGGGGACAAGATTCTCGAAGATAGAGGCCCTCAGCGGAGGTGAAAAGAGCCTTACAGCACTTTCATTTATCTTGGCTGTTCAGAGAACTAACCCTTCATCTGTGTATTTTCTCGATGAAGTTGACATGTTCCTGGATGCTGCAAATGCTGAGAGGATGGCAAAGATGTTCCGGGCAAACGCATCTAAAAGCCAGATAATAATGGTATCCCTGAAGCAGATCGTTACAAAATACGCAAATAGCCTCATAGGAGTAACCAGCCAGGATGGTATAAACTCCGAGGTCTTTGAGCGTGTAATGGAGGAGGAGATAACCTGAACCGGGAAGACATAATCAGGAGCATAATAGTTCAGGCGAACATGCTGGAGACTGGCTTTGAGAAATATGTCGCAATTCTTGAGGATAGCGATGGGCAGATTGTCTACAAAACCCAGGAGGAGCGGCTTCTTGCTGGAATATTCAAGAAGTGCCTGGATGGCACATTGGATCCCTGGGATATTGACCTCAAGGGTTTTGCCAGTGTCTTTTCATCACTGATCGATGACGCCTATGATGATCTTCCTGTTGCGGGCTACCTAATGACAGAAGCATGGAAAGTGCTCAGGGGCAAAACTGAGGAATCACTTGCGAAAAGGCTCAGGGAAGAGGATGAACAGATTATAGACGATCAGATCGAAGAAGAAGCATATTCGGAACCCACAGAGATAGTGGAACCTGTAAGGCATAAAGAAACCAGGAAGGTCTATCTCGTTGAACTCCTGGATGCCATGAAGGCAGCCATTGACAAGTCCGTACGTATTAGAAGGGAATTTCATGGTATGGCAGATCAACCCGCCGTTGATCATATCGATGCCATACTTGAAAGGATGAACAGTGAAGACCCGGAAAAGGACATCAGAACGCTGTGGCAGAAGATAGACAATTACCCTGCAGACACATTTTCGCTTGAATCGCTTGCCTCATTTTCAGGCCTGGATGTGTCATTCATCTTCCTTTATTGCCTCTTCCTTGCAAAGGAGCAAAGAATTAGCCTTTCGCAGGCTGAACCCTACGCATCCATATTAATAAGGAGGACAGGGCAATGAAGGATCGAAGATATATCTCTGCATCGGAGATTTCTGAGTACGTTTTTTGCAATGTCTCATGGTATATGGACGTGAACGGCTTTCCCAGAAATGAGGGATCCTCTGGCCGGCTGGAAGCCGGGAACAAAGCCCACAGGAAAACGGAAACAGTTAGGATCGTATCCCACAAGTCGGGATATGCGAAAGTGGCCACGGTTGCAGCGCTCATCTTGGTTCTCATAATACTTCTGATGGTTGCTAGATGAGTCTCATACTTTTTCTTGGAATACTTGTCTTCCTGCTCGCTGTCCTTTCTGTTCTTTTCCACGCCCTAGGCAGAATGGGAAACGGCCTCAAGATCCCAACTGGGGATCAGATATACTCTGATCTAGGTGGAAAAGGCCAGATACTAAGGTCGGAGAGAATCGGCATTTCAGGGAAGCCTGACATGATCGTGAGAAGAGGCAATGAAATTATCCCATATGAGTATAAAAGCACAGATGCCGAAACTCCAAGGGAGGGGCACATAATGCAAATGGCAGCCTATTTTGCGATCCTCGAGGAAAATTATCCTGGAGCTGTAATAAATTACGGAGTACTGAAATACAAGGATGCAGCCTTCAGAATAGAAAATACACAAAAGCTCCGTTTGAAACTCATAGAAACCATTGCTGACATGAGATCACTGGACCAGATGCCAGCAAGGAATCATGAAAAGAGTGGGCGTTGCATTCATTGTTCATTCAGCAACAACTGCCAGCAAAGATTAATTAAGATTCAAAGATAGGGTCTGCAATGGTTTCGCTGGAGATCCTCCGCAGAAATATGGTGGAGGTGGTGACACCTGAAGAGGTCACGGCGCTGGGCGAGAAGCCTCTAAAGGCATACATTGGTTTTGAGCCCTCTGGGATCCCCCACATTGCCACAGGCCTCATGTGGCCGCGCAAGCTGAACGATCTTGTTGAAATGGGCATTGATGTGACTGTTCTTTTGGCTGACTGGCATGCCAGGGTCAATGACAAGCTTGGTGGGGACATAGAGAAAATAAGAGAGAGCGGAAACCTGATCAGGGAATGCATGATCTCTGTGGGCCTTTCAAGAAAGGTGAAGTTTGTCTGGGCCAAGGATCTGGTCTCGGATACCGAATACTGGGAAAAACTTCTGGATGTTGCAAAGCATCTTGGCCTCCCAAGAATCAGGCGGGCGCTCCCCATCATGGGCAGGAGCGAGGAGGAGGCTGACCGTGACTTCAGCAAGTATATATATCCAATAATGCAGGTAACGGATATAATTTACATGGATCTCGATATAGCACTTGGGGGTATGGATCAGCGGCATGCGCATATGCTTCAGAGGGATGTGGCAGAGAAGGTCAGAGCAAAGAAGGTAATAGCAGTTCATGGGCCACTTCTTGGGAGCCTAAAGGGACAAGGCAGGATGGATGTTTTCCAGAAGATGTCAAAGAGCGATCCTGATTCAGCAATTCTTATGTCCGACTCGACTGATGACATCAGGCGCAAGATAAGGAGCGCATTTTGCCCAATAAGAGAAGTTGATGGCAACCCTGTCATGGACATATTCAGGCACGTGATATTTCCTTATTCTGGTTCTGAGGTAGAAGTGCTTAGGCCCCCCTCCAAGGGAGGAAGAATAGTTTTCAGCGATTTTGATGGGCTCTCAAAATCCTACATGGATGGGGAAATACATCCGGCAGACCTAAAGGAAGCTGCAGCTGCCTATCTCGATCGGCTAGTGGAACCAGCCAGGAAAGTATTCCACAGGGAAGGAGTCATTTCATCTTCTGGATAACTATTTCTCCATTGTCATCAAGATAGAACCCCAGGATTCCCTGGTGATCCACCCTCAATACGTCCGCAACCTTCTTCGGTATAGTGAGCCTGAGAGAAGGGCCCTTCCTGGAGACGTGCGACACGTCAAGAAGAGTTCTCATAGTAAATAAAAAGAAAGTCTAATATTTGTACTTGTTGAAATTTATGTCGATTTGGCCATTTGCCATCATGCCTTTTTATTAAAAAAAGGAATCGAGGTTACTTTGTGAATTTTGCCTCCACATTCTTTCCAGTGTATCTATGTAAGGCGAAATACGATCATGTGAGAAGTCGTGCCGTGTGGCTAATATTTCCTCAATTTTGAATCGATCTGGAGGGCTGCGCGCAATGTTCACTTGATCACTATGAGGAGGATTCAAAAATAGATCGAAAACGTCAGACAGGTCTGAATATGGGATACCCTTATACTCCAGGACATTTTCTAAATTTCCGTATTTCTTTACAAGAGAAAGTGCGGTCTTTGCACCCACCCTGGGCACACCCTGATTAAAATCTGTGCCCACAAGTATGCCGATTGCAATTAACTGCTCTCGTGTGATATTGAGTGCAAGAAGATTCTCCTTGAGGTCAATATATTCCGGGGATACGTTCATGTATATGTTTCTGCCTGGAACCTTCCTCTTTCCTGTAAGCGCAAAATTCCTCAGAACACGCACTGCACCAAATAGGAGGGCATCATAGTCCTGCGTTATTACCGATCTCGCTAATCCTGAGGAGGTAAGGTACGCGCACTGGGCTTCCCCTTCAGACGGCGCAAAAATTACCGGAACTCCCATTGCCCTGAGGAGATCTGCAGTTTCTGCAACCATTTCTGGAGTTATGTAGTTGATCCTGCCGGATAGGGACCTGATGCGTTCCACATCCTCAAGCTCAATGGCCTTTTCGAGCTCTATCCTATTCTTCTCCCTTTGCATCCTCCTGGCTTCGATCTCTCGCCCCTTTAGCGGCGATGGTTTCCCATCCATCACAAATACCGGTTGGATTCCAGCCTCAATGAGGTTTACAGTTCTGTAGAAGATGCCTGATAGATGCGATGTCACATTTCCCTGTGAGTCGCGAAGAGGTGTTCCATCTGGCTGCCTTATGCTGCTAAGGAATTGATACATTACATTGTACGCATCCACAGCGGCAACATCCCCGGAATGATCACGGAGGTTCGTTGGATGCTTTATCAGTATGCTGGAAATGTCAACACCCAATCAATCAACCTCGCAGCTTATTCCGTAATCTGTTATCTTGAATCTAGCTGTTGACTGTTCTGGCAGAGATCGGTGCTTCGCGATGCTTATCACTCTTATGGAGTTGCCAATCTTTTCAAGTCTGAATATTGCCTTCATCATATGGTCTATGACAAAGCCTCCATAGGGGTTCAGAGATCCAGTGTCAGGGTCCTGATAAATCTGATTTGTAATTAACACTGGGATCTTGAACCTCATGGCTATCCCGTTGAGCAGGCTAAGTTGCCTCTGTATTGCAGCTGACCTTTCCTGAAAATCCTGGAAAGCCTCTAGCCGAACATACTGTGTAAAGGAATCTACGACAACAAGGCCAGGGCTCTTGCTCTTTTCCAGCATCTTGTAAACCTTCTGTATTGCTGTTTCCTGGTCATCAAGTGAGGAGACCCGATAAATAATGAATGATTCAAGGCCATCCTGCCCACCTCTGTATACCTGCCTCAACCGATCCACGGAAAGCCCTTCGGCGTCTATGTAAAAGACAGACTTGCCATCCGCAATGGCAGAAAGCGAAAATATCAGGGCAAGATTTGTCTTGCCAGCCCCTCCCTCCCCGAATATTTCGCTTATCACACTGGGCTCAAGGCCACCGCCAATGGCTGCATCGATGCACGCTACCCTGCTGGACAGGCGCTGAGAGGTACCCTTGAGATCAGTTTTCTCCATTTGCTTCCATATCGCATCCTTTGAATATTACCTTTACACCTCGGTGGCCAGCCGCGTGATCTTCCTGAAATCCTCACGCGGAACGACATATTTAGCAATTCCAGCAATTTCACTATTTCCAGAACCAACAGCCACGGAAATCTTCGACATCCGAAACATGGGTATGTCCTGAACCGAGTCCCCTACGCTCATTGTGTTCTCGGCGCCTATGGACAGATCCTGCTGGAGCTTCCTGAGCACAGTGCCCTTTTCCATGGGCTCCACCATTATCTGGCCGTCAGGGACCAGGTATCCGCCAGCGTCGACTGCGACCCTGTTTGCGAAGACAAAATCAAAAAGGCGATGTTGCGGGTCTATAAGATCAACCAGATCATAAAGGCCTCCAGAAATTATTGCTGTGACGAACCCCATCTTTCGAATCGATTCTACGGTTTCTACTGCGCCTGCTGTTACTGGGATGCCCGAAAGGATCCTGACCAGATCAGAATGTGTCCTTACCTTCCCGCTTGAAATCCAGAGCCTGACATCGCTTTTCAGGAAGTCACTGTATGAAATCAGGGACTTCTCATAGAGTTCTCTGGCTTCTTCATTCGAGACCTGGGCATAACGATGGACAAACTCCCATGAGCTGGGGTGTGTTGTTAGAACCCCGTCCATGTCAAATACAGCGAGTTTTTTTCTCCTGTCGTCAGTAGGTCTTTGCGAACGCCGCAAGATGTCCGTTTGAACCACAGACAATGCACTCCCCTCTTTGGTCTGCTCCATCAACGGTTCCGAGCAGGGAGAAATCAGTAGCCTGTTCTACCCTGTCAGAGCATTCCTTTGAACCGCACCAGTTAGCGAACACCATCCCTTCCCTTAACTTCATCTCATCAATGGAGGCAGCGCTGGAAGTAGAAGATTTGAAATGGTCCTCGGCCCTGCGGCGGATTTCCTCCGTGATCTCAGAAAGTGCTTTTTTTACGGATTCTACAAGAGTGGAAGATGGGATTGCCATTTTCTTTCCGCCTGTCCTTCTGGCCAAGGTGACAGTTCCATTCATAATCTCACGATCTCCGATCTCAATTCTCAATGGCACGCCTCTCATCTCCCAATCGTTGTATTTAAAGCCAGGGGTGTAATTATCACGAAGATCGGCGTGGCATCTGAACCCTGATGCTGATAAAATCTCAGCTATTTCTTTTGTTTTTTTCTCAGTTTGGCCATTGCTTGAGGGTATTGGTACAATTACTACTTGGATAGGAGCCACATCAGGCGGAAATATTAGCCCATGATCATCACCGTGTATGCCAATTATAGCTGCAAGGAGTCTCTCGCTCATGCCAAAGGTTGTTTGGGAGGCGTATTCATGGGTACCATCCTCCTTCAGGTATTTTATATCATAATTCCTGGCAAAGTTGTCGCCATACTCATGGATGGTACCGATCTGAAGGCTGCGTCCCCCTGGTAACACCGTATCGAATGCAAGTGTATACCTCGCTCCAGGGAATTTGTCCCAGTCGGGCCTCAAATTGACAACATATGGAAGGCAGAGCTTCGAGCTAATCTCTTTCCATATCTCCCTGTACTGATCCATTTGTGCCTCAGCATCTTCGTATGTCGCATGGGCAGTATGAGCCTCGAAGAAGTGGATCTCTCGTATTCTTATGAACGTCCTTGTATGCTTAGTTTCGTACCTGTACACGTTTACTATCTGGTATATCCTCAGGGGCAGATCTGTGTGTGACCTTACCCATAGAGAGAACATTCCATACATCGCTGCCTCGCTTGTTGGGCGGAGAGCAAGATCCACTTCAAGCTTCTCTTTTCCGCCCTTAGTCACCCAATAGATCTCATTTTCAAATCCCTTGATGTGCTCGAATTCAACTGATAACTGATCCCGAGTAATCAGAACAGGGAAGCTAACCTCTTGAAAACCTCTTGAATCAACGGACTCACGTATGATTGTATCTATGCGTTGGATTGCTTTTAGACCATATGGCAGCCATACATTCATTCCCTTTATTGGGTATCTTTTATCGCTGAGTCCACTGATCTCAATTATCTCATTATACCATTCACTGAAGTTTGACTTGGGGTTCTCCATCCGCAAGTGCATGTGTAACTATGATGTAAATATTCTCAAATGAGGAGATTGTCAACATTTAGTTGATTTTTCTGCGATATATGCACTGGAATTGAAATCATGAAATTTGACCTTCGCATTACATGCGGTTGCATAATTCACCATACACTGAGTTCAAAAGGATCTCTATATCTCTTGACAATTATGTGTCTGTGTACTCCTTGTTCGTCTTTCTGATCAACAACATTCCATGATGGACATGGACCTGAAGGAGAATGATTTGATCACATTCATGAATCCCATGTGTCCACAATGCCGTTCCAGGAATGTGGTGAGGAAC
>JAVZLI010000035.1:0-8400 GCA_038883835.1 Thermoplasmataceae archaeon | reverse complement strand
TTTTGATCAATAATAAAATACGCCCTGGTATTAACCAGCCATGGAATATCAGGACATTTACTTCAACCAGAGAAGTGTTTCTGACCAATGCCTTAGCCCCGACGGAAAATATGCAGCATATGTTTCATCAAAGGCCTTCAGGGAAAAGGACTCAGTGGTTGAGTCCGAAATTGTTGTCGTCGAAACAGATGCAGGAAATGAGATAGCCAGGCATGGATCAAAGGGGATGAGGTTTTATTCACCAGCATTCAGCAATGATTCAAAGGCAGTGGCTTTTTGTGCAAAGGAGAAGTCCAGATATTTCCTATACATAGCAGAAATAGAAAATTCAGAGATTCCTCTTAAGATTGAATTGCCCAGTGAAGTGTGGCAGATTCAATTCCAGAAGGGCAGAGACCTGATACTGCTCATGAGGGACCCTGAACAGGCTGCTGTCAAGGAAAAGAAACAGGATGGGTTTGACGCCTACTTCTATGAAGAGATCAACTTTGCCTCCCTCTACCGATACAGCCCTGCGTCTGGCATGGAAAAGATCACAGATGATATCCAGATATGGGAGTTCTATGCAGCAGAAGATATGGCAGCAGCAGTAGTGAGCGAAGACCCGAACGAGGGGTCGTGGTACAGATCAAAACTGGCAATTGTAAACCTCAAAAATGGAAAGGTCACGCCAATATACAGCCCAGGATTTAGGGGGATTTCAAGGCCAGTCATTGCAGATGGAGGCCGGAGCGTCTATTTCCTCGAATCGTTGTGGAGCGATCGCGGAGTTACTGCTGGAGATGTCATCAGGTCTGAAACGAAGACTGGGAAGTGGATAAATCTCACGGAAGGATCAGACAGAAGCTATGTTGACATACAATCTGACGGTGGCAGGGTGCTTGGCCTCTGGTTCCATGAGGATTCCTGCGGCATAAGCGATCTGAATGGGAATGGGGTGGACCTATGGGCTGGCAAATACACACCACTACCTGGTTTTGCACCAAGATTCTCTCACAGTTCTGGAAAGTCGCTTCTTGCGCTTACCAATAGCTCTACCCCCCAGGAGATTTATCTTCTTGCATCTGGCCTCAAGAAGATCTCTTCAGAAAATGGATACCTCCAGGGAAAACCAGCATTCCCGTGTGAACTTGTCCACTGGAAATCTACGGACGGCCTCGAAATATATGGATTCTTAAGGTCACTTGGCCCTGAGAAGCCACTCGTTGTGTATGTTCATGGCGGGCCAACCTCTTTCTCCTACCCTTCCTTTGTTGATAGAACTACATGGTATCTGGACAGCGGGTTTTCAGTGTTCATGCCAAACTACCGTGGAAGCACAGGCAGAGGCAGGAAATACGCCGAATCCAACAGAGGTGACATGGGAGGGATGGATCTGCAGGATATCCTTTCCGGAATTGAATTTCTCAAGGAAAGCGGCAGGATCAGCACAGAAAACATCTTCATAACTGGTGGATCATATGGCGGTTTCATGACCCAGTGGGCCATTACGCAGACTGGCATGTTCAGGTCAGCTGTTGCGCTGTTTGGGATAAGCAATTGGCTTAGTTTTCATGGAACCACAAACATACCTGACTGGGATGAGATACATTACAACCAGGACGCGTACGCTGGAGGCGTCTTCTCAAAGTTTTCACCTCTGAATTATGTGGATAGGGTCAATACGCCTCTTCTGATAATGCAGGGCGAGAACGATCCCTGCGTGCCTCCTGGCCAGTCCCTTGAATTTTACAGAGCATTAAAGGAAAAGGGGAAGTCAGCCCGCCTTGTGATGTTTCCAAGGGAAGGCCATGGTTTTACCGAGAGGGCACACATTATACAACAGCAGACAGAAACAATTAACTGGTTCAGGAAATTCATGCTTTCCTGAATCCAGAAAAATATGATCTCAGTTTTTCTAGCCCTTCTAGAAATGCGCCGGGCTCTGGCGTTATGCAGATCCGGAAAGAATGTTCCTTTCCGAAGTAGACACCTGGCGAGAGGAGGACACCTGTTTTATCAAGTATATCACTGCATAGGTCCACAGAGCCCTGCTGGAGATCATAGTTGATGAGAGCGTATGATGAAGCCGAAGGATAATCCCAGGAAAATATATCGCTTGACTCTATGAATTCCCTGAGGGCTTGCCTGTTTGCCGGTATTATCTTAAGTGCCCTTTCCTGGAATCTTGACCTGTTCAGCAGCGCCTGTGCAGCTATCCATAGAGGATATTTTGGATTGCTGATTCCAGTGGTTGTCCTTATTCTGCCAATCTCCTCTATATTTTCCCTTGATCCTGCAATCCATCCTACCCTGTAGTTTGAAAACCCGTAGAATTTTGTCATGCTTCCGTTTATGATAAGGTGATCATCCTGGAAAAACACAGAATCAGGATTTTTCTGAAATTTGAACTCCAGGAAAGCCTCATCTACATACACGAAGGATTTGCCGGAGGACTGGGAGACCATATCTTCAATGTCATCCTTCTTGAGAAGAGTTCCAACAGGGTTGTTTGGATTGGAAAGAAAGATCGAGTAGCCTTTCCCAGCCATCTCCTTGAGGCCGTCAAGCGAATGTGAAGGCCTCACCTGGAGGCCAAGATTAGCCGGCACCTTGAATAGAGGCTGGTATTCCGGATTCCTTACACCAATCTTCTGGTTACGTTTCCATGCCAGGAGGCTCAAGAGAAATATGGCTTCCGATCCACCTGTTGTTAGGATCACGTTGCTCCTGGGAAGGCCATAAACTTCTTCCAGGGCTCCAAGGAACATTTCCTCTGCACGCCGGTTCACCTCAAATTGGTCCCTTGGGAGGGTTTCCACGCCCATTTCATTAAAATTTGGCTCCGAGAGCCCACTGAGTGAAAGATTGTGGCTTGATTTTGGGCTCTTCTCTACGATCCATCTTATCAGCTCCAGTTCATCAAATTTTGCCCCTGTCATTTTTCCCACCCTATCTGGGCAAGAGTCTCGTCAACAGAAACCTCCACAGCTTGGTCACTGTTGAAACGGTTTTTCCACCCTAGTGAAGTCAATTTCGCAATATCAAGCTGTGCGATTTTTACGTCTCCCTTCCATCCCCTGCCGTCAACTCCACCTGTAAATCTATAACTGACATCCTTCAGCCCCATCCTTGAAACAACGGTGTCCGCGATCTTAACAACCGAAGTTGTTCCAGAATTGCCAAGATTGAATATGTCAGTCCCCTTCGTCTTTTCATACACGAATATCATTGAATTGACGCAGTCAGAAACGTGCAGGTAAGACTTCCTCTGAGTCCCATCGCCAAGTATCTCAAGTTCACGCGGGTTTTCAATAAGTTTGTGGATGAAGTCATGTATCACACCGTGGGTTGAGTTTTTTCCCACTATATTCGCAAACCTGAATATTGTGCCCTTGATTCCGTAATAGTGGGAATAAGCACTGATGAAGCCTTCACATGCCATCTTTGAGGCTCCATATGAGGATATGGGAAGGTAAGGCCCGTAGTTCTCCGGAGTTGGAATGACAGAGGCTTCTCCGTATACAGTTGAGCTTGATGCAAATATTAGGTTTTGGATGTCATTTTTTCTGCAGTATTCCAGCAGATTGAAAGTAGCCAGAACGTTGTTGTCAAAGTCTGTTCTTGTGTTTTGAGCCCCGTGCTTTACGTCTGAATTTGCTGCAAGGTGAAAGACAAGGTCAAAGTCCCCGGGTTTTCCAGGAATTTTGTCCTTTGCAAGGTCCGAACGGATAAACCTGAAATTAGCGTTTCCCATAAATTTCCTAATATAACGTTCGTCCACATTTGAGAGGTTGTCCAGAGCTGTCACTCTGTTATTAACAACAAGGGCTTCACACAGGTTAGATCCAATGAATCCTGCACCGCCAGTTATCAGAACATTGCTATCCTTCATTCCTGAACGCACAACCTGTATTGGTATCGCCTGGAATACTAAAAGTTATTTTGTGTTCAGGAAATAGGCGCAGCAGATACGCGGCGGCAAAGCAAGGCAACTATGAATAAATTTCATAATCATACAGAACCATAACATGCGCATCCGGATCTGCAGTGCGCACCTTCCTGATGTTTTCTTTGGCATATTTGAGGTTTTCAGAAAAACATATGAAAACACCGCTTCTCTGGTCTGAGATTGAGAATACTAAAACAGAAGCGAGAATGCCAGAAACTTTTTCGACATTATTGCTAAAGATCAGGTAAAGAATAATATCGCCTGAACTGAGATCTACTCTTGTTATCACCCCGGCCAAGTGGTTCTTAAATATTAGATTGATTCTTCTCTTTACAGTTAGATAGGGGATGCCAAGCTTGGAGGCGAGATCGCTTGCTGAAGACCTCGGATCGCCTCTTAGCAGGCCAATTATATTTAGATCAAGAGAATTCACATTCATTGAGATAGGTGGCACGGACGGGATGTATTGCATTACCGGTTCACCAAGTTCATTGCCAGCATCCCTTATATTCCTGAGAACCCCATCAATTGTTTCAGCTTCAAACCCATACAGCGTTGTTTCTTCAAGGCAGCGTATCTTCATAACCACTTTGCCCTTGTACTCCTTCTCACTGTTAAAGGCGGCGAAGCCCTGTACCCTATTATTAAGATACGGGCTCACATGGAGTGTGAAGCCTTTTATCACACCATCATCCGTAAGTTTCTTGAAACGATAATTCAGAGTTTGCGCTGAAATTCCAATGTCAGATGCGATTTGCCTCTGTGTTGCCCTGCCATCGCGAAGAAGGCTGTAAATAATTCTTTTGTCAATCTGATCCATTCTGTGTCGCATTGAATCTTTTAATTTTATATTTTCGCACTTGATATTTAGCCGTGGCAGAACAATTCAGCCAGATCCAAGCATGTTTATATTAGATTGGCAATAGAGGTGTGGGAATGTACACAGAAAAGCAGGCTAGCAGCGGCATAATAACCTTCAGAATTATCAATGGAAAACTGGAATATCTTTTCCTTAAACGCAAGGAGGGGTTTTTGGATTTTCCAAAGGGACATATTGAAGCCGGTGAGACTCCCATTGAAGCAGCAAGGAGAGAGACGATGGAGGAGACTGGCCTGGAACCAGATGTGATTGAAGGATTTACTTACGAGATGAACTACTTCTATACATTCAATGGAAAGCGCATAAACAAAAGGGTCATCATGTTCCTCGGCAGATCGACGGACTTCAAGAGCGCACACCACTCCTCCGAACATACTGGCATTGTCTGGTTAGAGTTTGATGATGCAATGCTAAACATAAAATATAACAACCAGAAGGAGGCTCTTAAATCTGCACAAGATTACCTCAAAACGATCGGAATCATATGATTATATCACTGATTTTCTTGTTACTGCCATGGCAACTTATTTCCGCTGATATTTTTGCGGGTTAATATCGTCATGGCAGAATGCATGGAAATTGATGCCTGTTTTTCAGATATTTCATCAATGGGCTATTGCATCGTGCCCCTTTCCGTTCTCATGGTGCCATGTCTCAGTGGAAACAATGATGCCCCCCAGCATCGCAAAGGACGCTATGGCTATATTCAAGATCCATGCTGTGGTAATGCCTCCAAGGAATTCCATGGAAACTATGATCGTAGGCGCAAACCCGCCGATTATTGCCCCTGCATTATATGTCATTCCAACAGCGGTAGCTCTGTATCTCTTGCTAAACGTTTCACTCAGGAAAGAAGGCAGCGCTGCAAAAACCATTGCCTCGAAGAAAGAGACCATGCCAAATCCGACAATAATAGAGAGCGTATCATGGCTTGATCCGAGTATCAGTAATGGAGCAAAGAGAAATAGGAATATAATTGAGTAGAGAAACATTGAAAGTCTGCGCCCCGGAATAAACCTCATCAGTGCACCGCCGATCCACACGCCAAGAAGTGATATGAAGTTTATAGCAGCAAGAAGAAGGCCGGTAGATGAACCAGCGATCTTCATGGTGTCAAAGACTGTCGGGAAGAATGACAGGGTCCCACTATTTATGTAAAGCAAGCCCGTGGTTATGAGAATTGCTATAAGTACAGATTTAGGGGCCTGGGTGAACATTTTGATAAAGGGGACTCTTTCTACCTCACTTTGAGACTTCATCTCCTCAAAAACAGGCGAGTCTGTTGAGCCAAATCTAGTTGCGACAGCTATGGCTGCAGGAATGAGGGAGGTAAAGAACAGGTATCTCCATCCCACTGAAACGAATCCAGTCGTGCCAAGTTTAAAAACGAACAGCGAGTAGACCAGCGAAACTAGAAAATATCCCACTCCAAACCCACTCTGGACAAAGGCTCCTACAAAACCACGATCCTCAGGAGAAACACTTTCAGTTGCAAGTGCCGCACCGCCACCATATTCAGCTCCGGCGAAAAGCCCCATAACAAAGAGGATTACATAGAGCAACACAGTTGCAGTGATTCCATATGAAGAGTAAGTTGGCAACCATCCCAGAAGAAAACTCAACAGGGAAAATCCCATTACTGTTACAGTCAGCATCATACGCCTGCCAATTCTATCACCAAGGAAATTTCCAAAGACAAGCGATCCAACTGATCTTGCAATGGCATTTACAGCAAGGCCAAGAAGCGCAGAAGCAAGCGGCGACAGGAACGCAAGGCCACCTGGAGGAAGTATTTCAGAAGCTATGACGACTGGAGCCACGATTGCGTAAGAAATAGTAACGTATCCGTCCATCATCCATCCTGACCAGGCCGCAAATATCCTTGTCCACTGCTGTCTATTAATTTTGTTCACTGGCACGTTCCTCAATGTCATGCTTTATGAATTACTTTTCGTTTTTATCATAACACAATGAAAAAAATCTTTGATGCTTGTTTGAAGGTGTGACCTGTCACCGGAATCTGAATGTCCCACCTGATGGGTTTCCCGGTTGTTTGAGCCTAAGAATGAGAGAATAAAGACCAAGTGGTGCCTTCCCGCGTTTTTCCGGTTCTTTTAATCGCATGAACAGGAAAGACGATCCCAATCTTCCAGCAAAGACACAGAAATATGCCACTTCAAGTGCCGTATGCAGCGGAAAGAACGACAGGAGTTCTTGCAGAAGGTATCCACCGATAAGCGCACCAATAAGATAGATCAAGCCGTTGAAACCATTCATTATTGAAATATATTCTGCACGATGTGCGCTCGGCACTATATCCAGAAGATATGAATTCATCACAACATTCTGAATTGAACCAAGAAAGCCACTGTACACTTCCAGTATTATGAACTGTGGAAAATTTGAAAATAGTGCGTACATCACTGGGATAAGGCTAAGCATTGCCCTGTTTGCGAATATTACTGGCGGGCGGTTTATCCTATCCGTGAGCTTTCCAAGTATGTATTGTACCGCTATGGTGACGGATAGTGATGCGACCGTCAGATATGCGACCTGTGAAAGACTGAAATTCATCACGCTAACAATCGTAATTGGGAACATTGGCCATGCCATTGACCAGAAAATGCCCTGCACATTCATTGCCACAAAATATCTGTAGAAGTGATGTTCACTCTTGAGGTTTCCTATAGTCTTTCTGATGCTGCCAGCCACCCTGATTTTGTGGTTCTCCTCCTTTAGCATTGCCATCAGTATTCCTGAGACTACATACGATCCAGCAGCAGTCGAAAACGGTATGAAAATATCGTTTTTCTCAGTACCTGTGAATAGGAAAGTCATTACAATAAGAGAGATGATAGTCCCAACTGAGCTCAATATATTTATGATGGAAAGGAAACGTCCCCTTGTGGAGCTTTCTGTCTGATCGGCTATGAGCGAAAACCAGTTGACTGTTATGAGCGATCCGAAGAGCGATATGAGAGCGTAGGTTACAATCAGTGATAGCGGTGATGATGAGTATGACATAATGTACCACAGGAGCGCCAAGATGCCGCTACCTACAATCAAGAATGGCCGCCTTAATCCGATTCTGTCGCTGAGCCTTCCCCAGAAAATTTGCCCGCCATTGGAAAGGGCGGTAGATGAGGATTGTAGCCAGCCCATCTCAGATGCACTTGCCCCCAGATAGACACCAAAGACTCCCACAAATGAGCTGGCGGCTGTGGCACCGGCTGAAACCACAAATGACCTTATGGCAATGAGAGTTTTGTTTAACATTCTGGTGCCTTACTGAATCTCTGGTAAGACCTGAACCTCTAAATAATGTTTGTGAACAATTACGAAAACGGTTGCCGATATGGAGAGACAAATATTTAAGAAATTACGGATTAAATGAATGAATGAAATTAGATGGCAAAATGGGGCATTATTACGCTGTAATTGCGACAGGATACGTGCCAACGGGGATTGCGTTTGGAGCTTTTGCAGGGTCACTTCACCTTGGCAGCCTCATTCCACTGACACTTTCCCTGGCTGTATATTCTGGTGCAGCCCAATCCGCCTTTCTTGGATTCATCCCCCTCGGGCTTCC
>JAVZLI010000034.1:0-8494 GCA_038883835.1 Thermoplasmataceae archaeon | reverse complement strand
ATGCAATCATTGGCTACTCGCAGGAAGAGAAGGCTGAGAAGGCGGTTGATATGCTGAGGCAAAAGCTGCACGTTAAAGCAAGGGTGAGAAGGGAAAACGAATGGACAGTGATTCCTGCAGCTGAGCTTGTTCCAGGCGATATTGTACGGATAAGGGCAGGCGATTTTGTTCCTGCTGATCTAAAAATTATATCTTCTGGAACACTAGAAGTGGATCAATCTGTTCTGACAGGCGAGTCAATTCCAGCGATGTGTTCCTCTGGAGATATTGTATATTCCGGATCAACCCTAGTGCGTGGAGAGGGTACCTCTGTTGTGGTTGCCACAGGGATGAAAACTTATTTCGGCAGAACAACAGAACTGGTACAGACGGCGAGGCCAAAACTCCACATAGAAGAGGTAACGCAGAAAGTCATCAACTATCTTCTTGTAATTATCCTCTTCCTTGTTGCTGCTATGATAGCAGTCACATATCTAAGAGGCATCTCAATAATCAATGTGATACCGCTTTCCCTAATGTTGCTAGTTTTCGCAGTTCCGGTCGCTCTGCCTGCAATGTTCACAGTCAGCATGTCAGTTGGGTCCATGGAAATAGCCAGAAAGGGTGCTATAATCACCAGGCTCAGTGCAGTCGAGGATGCTGCAACCATGGATACGCTATGTGTCGACAAAACCGGAACACTAACGCTTAACAAAATAACAGTTGGCGCCGTGGTTCCTTTCAATAACCATAGTGAAAAGGATGTAGTTGTCTATGGCGCTCTGGCCTCCGAGGAAGCTAACCAGGATCCAATAGACCATGCGTTTTTTGAAACAGCAAGAGAGGAAAAACTAGATTTGGGAGAGTTTAAAATTTCAATTTTCCAGCCCTTTGATCCTTCAACCAGGCGAACCGAAGCGTGGATACAATCTGGTTCTAACTTCAAAGTCCTCACCAAGGGTGCTGTTGGAGTGATAGGCCCTATGTGCTCAAAGTAAGACAACGATAGGGCCACTGATATTATTGAGAAATTTGCTTTGAAGGGATATAGAACACTTGCAGTGGCAGGATCACGGGATGGAACTACCTTCGAACTCATCGGAGTGGTAGGACTGAGGGATCCTCCGCGCCCGGGGACAATGGATCTGATTGGGGCAATCAGGCAGAGAGGGATATCTATTAAGATGCTTACCGGAGATTCCCTTCCCATTGCCAGAGAAATTGCAGCTGAACTGGGCGTAGGGACAAACATTGTCAGGAGTTCAAAACTTAAGGAACTGCTGTCTTCTGATCCTGTTTCTGCTGCTGAACTTGCAGAAAAGAGCGACGGATTTGCTGAAATATACCCTGAGGACAAATACACTGTTGTCAAGGCTCTGCAGGGAAGGGATCACGTAACTGGCATGACGGGTGACGGCGTCAACGATGCCCCAGCATTGAAGCAGGCAGAGGTTGGAATAGCAGTCAGCAACGCTACTGATGTGGCAAAAGGGGCAGCCAGCGTTGTGCTTACCACTGAAGGCCTCTCAGAAATACTCGATCTCGTTACCGTTGGGAGAACGATATACCAGAGAGTCGAAACATGGGTTATGAATAAGATCGTGAAGACCTTTGAGATAGGCGTCTTCGTCACTCTTGCCTTTCTCATAACTGGAACTTATGTCCTGTCGGCTCTGGACATAGTACTATTCTTATTTCTCATTGATTTCGTAACAATCTCGATCTCTACCGACACTGAAGAGGGGTCTAGATTGCCAGAAAAATGGAACGTGCCCGGGCTTTTCAGATTCGGTGTAGCCTTAGGCATTTTTACCCTAACCGAGCTATTTGCCCTTTATTTAATTGGCCAGATCGTTTTTGATATTTCAACAAACAATGCTGTACTGAACACATTCTTTTTCACAGCAATCATGTTCTTTGGCCTTCTGACTCCTTTGATACTGCGTACGAATGGGAACTTTTGGTCAACAAAGCCGGGAAAGACGCTCCTCACGGCAATAATCGTTGACATGGCGCTTGTCGGCGCACTTGCCCTTGGGGGATTTGGGTTGGTCACACCTATATCCTTCCCGGAATTCTTGCTAGTTGTAGCATATTCCCTGTCGACGGCCTTGATCCTGAACAATTTTATAAAGAACCTTCTTGGGAAGTTCGGTCTCAGGAGATTATGAGGAAGATGGCAACCGAAAATTATCATGGCGGTGAAAATATAAATTTTATGATAACCTAGCGTTCAGAATTTCTCCTGTGATCCTTACCAAGCCATCCTATGAAGTATGTATCTCAAGGTAAATCTGTAAAATTCCTGGAATAAAACAGACATAGCGCCATTTCTTAAGCAAACCTCTCAGTGCTTTTAATCCCATTCGAAGTTGCGATTCCACACTTATTATTATGGAAACATCAGGCTGCCTTAGGCTTAGGTGAAGAGCTGTTCCATAAAGTGCTCCCCACGGCCTCTTTGCCACTATGTGGTCTTTTTCAGATGAAGGAAATGCCGCATAAAATAGAGATGGCCTGCAACGTCGCAGGAAAATCTGTGTGAACGGGGGGGCTTATCAGCAATAACATTCAGAAAAGTTTCTGCATCTCCTATAATACGCACAGGAAAGACCTGATGCCATAAGGGAATATGCAAAATTAACCAAACCCGCGGCATCTCTGGTCACGCTGACTGTGGAGTAAAGCTTAGTTTCCAGATCACCAATGTCCCTTTGGAGATCAACCAAAACCAATTCGGCCTCTTTTGGCTTTATGATCAGTTCTTATGTCACTGGAGATCGGTTGGATGAATAATACCACATTCGGCCACTATTTGTGAGGAGTTCCAGGAATTGTACACTACAACACCTCTAAAATTTCTGCCCTTGATCCTGGAAAAGGGAAATAATTTTATGTCCCTCACCTGAAAAGAATTCCATATATCTTGACCAGCGATATGAGAAGTCCAGCAAGTCCAATTGCAAATACAACCGCCCCCACGATCGGGACAGCTGGAGAACCGGTTGCAGTGTGGGTAAATATCATTGTTATCCCAACAGACATCAGGTAACCCAGGATTGCCACAAATACACTCACGAAGAATACAATTTCAACGGTTTTGGTTATTTTGTCTATCAATTCCGGCTGCATGATTATCAATTTAACATCACTATAACTATATTTCCAAATTGTGCCTGCCTTTCTTGTCCCTGTTCATTAAACATTCCTTTCGGCTTCTATGCAGAATAATATTTTAAAAATATTTTACATGAGATAAGAACCAGCAGCCTCTACGTAACATATTAATATATAATATAATTCACCTCTGCATGGCAATGTCAAGCAATAGCACAAGCCAATCAAAAACCCTGAGAAGAGATGCCCTATCCATAAGGGAAGTAATTTTTCAGGGTGTAGCTGCAGCAGCTCCTGCGGGCGCGGCCGTTGCTACGATGACTGGGGCAGCAAGCTTTGCGTTGGGTTCACTTCCGCTGACTGCAGTAGTAGCATTTGTGGTTGTGGCGCTGAACGCATATATTATAAACAGGCTGTCAACCCACGTCGCTGGGGCTGGGGGGTACTATGACTATGTTAAGCTCGGTTTTGGCAGGCACGTCAGTGCGTACACCGGTTGGTCATACATAATCTATCAGGTAACATCACTTGCATTCATAGGTCTGAGCATATCGGTGTTTGTTCCGGCGCTCCTGTCCAATGTGTTTAACATAAACCTGCCTTCCTGGACATGGCTGCCAATGCTTGCAGGAACAGTCGTTTTCGGGTACGCCATATCTGTGATGGGCGTCAAGGGATCTCTACAATACGCATCAGTCATGGCCAGCCTTGAGATTGCTGTTGTAGTCTTAATAGGGCTGTGGCTCATCTTCCAGCATCCATCCGTAAATACAGTAAGTGTGTTTACACCCAAATATGCAAGCGGAGGTTTCAGCGGGGTTCTTCTGGGCGTTCTCTTCATGTATACAGCGTTCTCAGGATTTGGGACTTCAACTCCACTTGGGGAAGAGACAAAGGGGGCCAGGAAAACCATAGCCAAGGGAATAATCCTGACAATGCTTATTCTCGGTGCCTTCTTCATCTTCGCTGCCTATTCATTCACGGTGGCATGGGGCGTTAATCAGATGGGAAATTACGCCGAAGCGCTCGTCCCTGGAATTTCACTCGCCTATGAGAATATAGGGGTGTGGGCAGCTATACTGATAACTGTGTTCTACGTGAACAGCATCCTGACAGACATGGTAACCTTCACGAACAGTTCTTCCAGAGTCCTCTACGCGATGGCCCGGGATGGCTTTTTCCCAAATGCTGTTTCCACTGTTCATGAGAAGAGATTGACTCCTCATGTTGCAGCTGCAATAATGGCTCTCACAAGCTTCTTTGTTGCAGCCGCCTCAACAGTTCTGATGGGTGGGTTCAATGCCTTCCTCTTCACCGGTGTTGCAGGTACCCTGGGGAGCTTACTTGTCCATATAATGGCAAACGCTTCCCTGCCTAAGATACTGCATGACTCAGCAAAGAAGGTTGGAATCATAAACATGGTAATTACAGTAGCTTCCCTAATTATTCTTGGATTCGTATTCTATGGGTCATTTATTTCAGTAAGCCAGCCAGTACTGGTTGCTGCCTACTTATTTGTCGCGTGGATGGTGGTTGGAGCCATTTATCTAGAGATCAAGCACCGCAGGGAAGTAAGCAGGCCGACAGCAGCCACTGAGGCAGAACGTTGAAGTACCAGTGTCAACCGCATTTTTCCTCATTTTTTTTAAAATTTTGAAAAATTATTCATGTCTGACTTTTGAAATTAAGGTTAAATAAATTGTCATGATTCACGGTGCTGGAAGCATAAATAATGGTCATCTCTGTGGCGGAGGGACACGAAACCACGCAGCAGCCAGCTGTGTCAGACAAGGCAAATGGCCATGCATGGTTCATAAGCTACCTCCTTTCAAACGTTTCGGGCGGCCTGACATCGCCGCTGATACCCCTCTTTGTGGTCGTGTATCTGCAGTCCAATGTTGAGTATGTGGGCATTACATCATCAATCGTTTCTGCTGCAAGTGTCCCTGCGCTCATATTTTGGGGGAATCTGTCAGACAAGATCGGAAGAAGGAAGGTGTTCCTTGTAATAGGATTTCTTGGTTCATTCCTTTCACTATTGCTCATACTCATTGTGAACAATTTAGGCCTGTACATACTCACGCTTGTTATTTACCAGATTGTTGCAATGGCTGCCACTCCGGTTGCAACTCTCCTGATACTGGAAAGTACCGTTGAAAAGAAATGGCCCAATGTTATGTCCAGTTTCAACACCGTTTCCTATATTGGCCTTGTTGCCGGATTAGTAGCAGGCACGGTTATTCTTGAGGTGGTTGGGCATGGCGGAAAATCTGTGCTCCCAGAGCTCTACCTCTATTCTGCCATAGTTTATCTCCTTGCTGCTATATCTGCAGTTTTTCTGCTCAAGGAACCAGAAAAGAAACTCCCTAGGGAGAGCGGGCCGTTGTCCAGAGTTTTCTCATTCAGAATGGTGGAGAGGAACAGGTTTTTTCCCAATGCAGTCATCCACACTCCCAAGATTGGACATGATAGAGGAAAACGACTTTCTCCCATCACAATGAAATACATTATCCTGACTGCTTTCCTTATGCTGGGGTTTCAGATCTTCTTTGTCCCGTTTCCGGTCTTCGTGATTGATAAGCTGAGCGGGAATGAAACCGACATTTTCATTATGTACCTTCTCAACAATATTGCATCAGCAGTTGCCTTCAGGGTATCCGGCAGAAGCGTAAACAACCTTGGCCTTACAAGAACGCTGGGAATAGCCCTATTCTCCCGTGTGGCTATTATTACCCTGGCTGACATTCTCTCCATGGCCCTGATGGGTTTTAGTTTCTCCCTATGGTTCGCAATTGCCCTCTATGGCGTTATGGGATTCTTCTGGAGTTTCATCAGCGTTAGCTGGGTAACCTCAATATCAAAACTTGCCCTGCCGGAGAACCGCGGGAAGGCCATCGGATACTATAACTCATTCCTCGGGATAGGCCAGATCGCGGGAAGCCTTATCTCCGGCGTGTTGTCTGAAATTGCAGGTTATAACATTAACTTTATAGTTGCCACGATGGCTGTATTTGCGGGTGCAATCATCATTCTAAGATATCAGGGGAGTATAGCTTCCCTCAACGATGCAGGAACCAGAATTAAGGGAATTCCGCACTAATAGGCCTGGATCTTTTTCCTGTCTATCTGAATCCCTGGCGGAGTCACTGCGATATACGTTTCGTTTAGCATCGCTGCATCTCCCTTTGTGTCCTTTACCATCCTCTTGACTTCATCAGTAATCCTCCTGAAGGCCAGCCTGTCAGAGGAAAGAGAGCTGCAGTCCATAATCACTATGTTCCCCTCGTAAACGTGGTCGCTAACCTTTCGCAGGTCTTCGAGATCGTTGATAACTGCAAACCTTAGAATCTTTTCAACGTCTCCCTGATCCCCAGGAAACCTGAACTCGTTCAGGTCTATGAATTTGCGTCCCTGTTCTCTCTGGTCATTTGAGTCTCTATCGTTTTTCCGGCGTAGAAGAGGCATGTTGTGATTTTATGTATCTTAAAGAGATAAACTTTTGCAACACCCTGCCTCTTATAGATGGAGAGGCCGCTTTTGCAGCTTGCATATGTGCTCATTTTCAGTTGTTGGAGGAGACCCTCTTTACAAAGACATAGAATAGGTTCGTGAATCCATCTCTCCAAGTTTTCAGCTTGGGCTTGGTTATCCTTACCCCATAAAGAATGGGTATCTCTATGAACTTCCCAAGTCTTATGGCTTCTATCTTCATGTCCTGTGAAAATGACATGCCATCGCTGAGGTTTTTCATTTTTCTGTATAATTCTGACCTAAAAATCCACATGCCGCTCTGTGAGTCCTTCATGCTGTATTTGAAAAGGATGCTAATTGCCTTATTCAGGACGCTGTTTCCCACATAGTGTAAAGTGGTGTACGACCTTGAAGTGCGAAGTGTAACCCTGTCGCATGAAATGAAATCGACCTGATCAAGGATAAGAATCTGTATCAGGGGCGGTATGATCTCTGTTGGATACGTGCCATCACCGTCCAAACATACTACAACTTCACCCGTTACATGGCTGAGGCCCGTTTTGTATGCAACACCATAGCCCCTTCTGGGTTCCTCTATCACAATTGCTCCCTTTGACCTTGCAATATCGCGCGTCTGATCGGTTGAGTTCGTGTCAACAACTATAACCTCAACGCTTGGAATCTTTTTGACACCGTCTATGACTTGGCCAATTGTCTTCTCCTCATTGATGGTTGGAATCACCACGCTGACTTTCAGGTTCTCAAGCAACTGATCTCCAGTGGTCATAGATGTATCATTATTTAATTTTGCATCAATTAGAAATAATTCTCCACGCGTGATGTGCCATCGATCTTCACAACACTATATGCAAAACTTGCTGCCGAAGCCAGTTCGTGGTGGTGTGTTACCATTACAAGCTGTGGCGTGATCTTGTCCTTTCCAAATGCTGAAACCAGTATGTCCCTCAAATTGCTTCTCCTGTCAGTGTCCAGGAAGTTCGTCGGCTCATCCATTATGATGGTGTTGACATTTTCCGCAAGGAACCTTGCGATAGCAAGCCGAAGAGCAATTGATAGAGCGGTTCTTTCGCCACCACTGAGCATGCCTATGTTTTCCACATGGTCTCCCATGGAAACGTCTATGTCCATGTCTTCAGTTACCCTTACGTCAGCAACTCCGAGGGAAAATGCTGAAATGTAGTCATTGACTTTTCTGGATATATATTCCGCAGCTTCTTGCCTTATTATTTTCTGTATGCCATCCCTCCCTAGGCACTGTCTTATCTTGATAAGGGTATCCCGCTTCTTTTTCATGGCTTCCCGTGTTTTGATTTTCCCTTTGATTGACGAAGACTGCTCCATGAGATCAGCAATCTTCTGTTTGGAGGCTCCAGAGAGGCTTTTTTTCTCTATAATTTCATGATTAAGTTCCTCTGATTGGCGTTTCAGTTTATCTCTTTCGGAAACGCGGGCGCTCCTTTCTGCCTCAAGAATGTCAAGGTTCCTTAAGGAGTCTTCCAGCTCATGAATTTCAATTTCGGTACTTTTTAAATTGCTTCTGATCTGTTCCAATTTTGCCTTAATAACAGACCCATTTTTTTCATACTCGTTGATTCTTGACCATATGGAATCATTCTCTTTTATTTTCTGGCCCAAAGAAGCATCAATTTTAAGGTTTGTCTCTGCCTCAATTGCACCAATTTCTGATTTTATCCCTTCAATTCTCCTCCTAAGGCTATCTCTTCGTGCTTCATACCCAGAAAGATCAAAGGAGGCCACTGCCGAGTTAAGCTTTTCCCATTGCCCATTCCTGTCAGAAAGGGCTTCGATTCTTCTATCTATCAGGCTAAGTTCAGCCTTTATATCGGCATGTTTCCTAAACGCTTCCTCAGTATCTGAAGCCTTTTTGCTTTCAACCTCCAAATCC
>JAVZLI010000033.1:0-8523 GCA_038883835.1 Thermoplasmataceae archaeon | reverse complement strand
GGCCGCAGGAATTTCAGAAGCGGCGGCAACTATTATGGTGGAAATGGCCAGAATAGGGGCAGAAGGCCCAGAGATCGCGAAAATTTTGACTGATCATATCTTCAGGCTTTGGCCGACACTTTTTTCTGGCGGCCATACATTTCCAGAATTTCTTCTGAGGATGTTGCATCCTCAGGTTTTTTATCTTCTCTGAATCTTCCTGTGAACCTTGGAAACCTTATTGCAAGTCCAGCCCCATCCTGTACCTTGCCATAGGAGCAGCGATGTACGGGTGAAATTGTTATTTCAGCACCTTTTACCTCAAGAACGAATCGCGGATAGATCCAAAAGTCAGGCTGCAGGCCTGTCTCCACCCTTTGAGGAATTTCCTTGACCACCTCACCAGACATCATCGATGGCAGATTAAAGAGCACTTCATCTGAAAAACCCGTCCCAAGCTTGCACACACTTTCAAAGACATCCCTTTCCTTGCTATATGAGGCCATGAGCAGTGCTCCATATGTTCCCTTTCTTCTTCCATGCCCTGCAAATGCCCCGATAACTACAAGGTCAAGAGAATCTTCGAATTCTGATGTATAGTCCCTCTTGAGCTTTATCCATAGCCATCCCCTGGCTCCGGCACGGTAAATGGACTCATCGGAGATGTTCTTTGCTACAAGCCCCTCGCAGCCATCATTTATGGAGCTTTCAAAGAAAGCTTCAACCTCCTTTGCATCGGACGAAACAATTCTGTGGGCAGGTTTAAAATTATCATTTTCATGTATAAGAGACTCTAAAATCTTCCTTCTTTCTGGATAGGGCAGCCTGTGCGTTGATTTGTCATCCAGGTAGAGGATATCGAATAAAAATACCACGAGCGGAACCTGCTTTACCATTGATTCCAGGTCATATTTCCTTCCCCTTCTCTGGGACACTATCTGGAACGGGTACAACTCCCCGGTTTCCGGGTTATAGGGAACTGCTTCTCCGTCCAGTATGTATTTGCGGTTTCCAAATGCCTGGCGTGCGTTCTTCACTATATCTGGGAAGTTAGATGTTGTTTCCTCAATGCCACGGGAGAATATCCTCACCGAGGCACCGTCGGAGTGTATCTGGACTCGCATCCCGTCGTATTTGTATTCGAATGCAGCCATCCCGCCCATTTTGTCAAGTATCTCCGGTATTGATGGAAGGCGCTCAGCAAGCATGACCTTAAACGGAATCATTGGAATGGGAGATGCATGGGTGGCCTCTTCCACCTTGCCGGAAGCAAGCATAACCCCAAGTTCCCCGAGATCTGGGTGAAAGTTATAGGACTCCTCTATGTCTTCTTTCGAGGTACCAGTTGAAAAGCATTCAGCTAGAGCCTCAAGGATAGTTGCATCTGAGACCCCTAGCCTAAGCTTTCCGGTAACTATTCTGGTCAGATACATCCCCTCTTCTGGTGTTGCATTCAGCAGAAGGTCTGTGAACGTGCTGATTTTGCCCCTTATGCTTCCGCTGCCGCTCATCTCCGCTATTTTCATGAGGCCTGAAAAGACGTATTCTACTGATAATTCACTGCTAAAGAGAGATTCTTGCTGCTTGGAGGCCAGAATCTCCTTGGCCACAGAGCCAAGATCCCCGATCTTGCGGTACTGGCTCTCCACATCCTTTTCTGGAATACCTGAGATGGTCGAAAGTGCTTTTACTATAAGCTTGTCTGCTATGCCGATCTCTATACCAAGATAATCTGGCCCTAGTTTTCCCTGAGTTAGATAGATAACCCTCCTGAGATCGTCCCCTGAGGATCGGAACATTTCAATGAGTATTGAAACAAGCTCTGTTCGTTTCCTAGTGCTTCCCATCCGGTCAAAATATGCTGATACCTCGGAGAATTTCACTATTATCCTTTAGAAATGTGTTGAGCATTAAAATACATATCACTAAGCACTGGCAGGGGCCGAGGCACCCGTCACTATCGATATCAGGCGGCTCCTCATGGGGAAATATGAGAGTGTGGCTGCAATGGCCATAATGCCCATCACTCCCCAGGATAGCGTGTATCCATTGTAAAAGGCCACAACAGAAAATATGGTGGGGCTGAGTGAGCCAATTAGATTTTGTATAAAGTTGACCATAGCCAGCGAAAAGGAAACCATACCCCTATCCTTCACAGCCATGGTTGTCATTGTGTAAAGCATGGAGAAGCCATTTACAGTAAGAATACCAAGAGTGCCGGCAAGTATGTCAACAGCTATCTCCGACCTAAGCAAACCAATTGATCCTATGAGAACAGAGGAAGCAACCGTAAGGGCCCAGAATGTCCTTATGACATTTCCACTCTTGCTGAAGAGCCTCCCGCCGGCAAGCCCTCCAAGGAAACCTACAAACATATATATTGTGTCGCTGGCGCTAGCGGACGTTGATGTTAGCTTGACAGAAGCCTCAAGATAATAAACAAGAAGCTGGCCAACGACTGTTTCTGACAGTATGGCTGCCAGGGCAAAGATCGGAAGGAGCCATATTTCTCTCTGGCGCAAGACAACACCTGCACGTTCGAAAATACTCCCGCGGTATCCACTGTTACTCCGGACACCAGAGAGTACGAAAAAATTTTCAAGCGCCAAAACAATCAAAGCTGCGCCAGCAAGCTTTAATGGTGTCCTCCACCCCATCAGGATGTCAAGCTCATTCCACCCGATAATTCCCAGCCCTGCACCCAGATTGAATGATCCATTGAAAAGCCCAACATAAAATGCATATTTTCCTGGCGGAACGATTTCAGCAAGTAGCCCAAGTGCAGGCGAAAAGAAAAGCGCCGAGCCGATCCCGGCGGCCACCCTGGAGATCAGAAGTTCTAAAAGGTTAAAGGACTGTCCTGAAGCTATCACAGATGACCCAAGAATCATAAGTCCGATCAATGTTGTGAGCCTGTTTCCGATCTTTGACGCAAGTAAACCTCCAACAAGCTGAAAGAGCGAGAGACCCACGTAGAACCCGGTTGTTACAACCCCAAGTTGAATCAACTGGAGATCAAGGTCCTTCGCAATGTATCTGAGATCAGGTGCTATATTGAACCAGTTGAGTGCGTAAACTGCCCTTGAGGCGTTGATGGAAACTGCCTGGCTCCTGTACCCCACGGATGCGTCATCACCAACTTCTATTATTATTTCTCTTTATGCGTTTCGGATAGTAATTTATTAACAGTCTCTGCCATGGCAAAATACCTTGAACGGTCCATTAAAAGCCTTTTCAGCTTGGATTTCTGGCAAATTACCTGAAATTTCACACCGCTGTATGTAATTCTGCTGAGGATAAGGTTCTCTGGTGGCGCTAACTTCGGCTTCTCCTTTGCTGAATCAAATGGATCTATATCTGTACCAGTTTTCAATGCCTCCAGGGCATATCCCATGATGTAGCGGATCTGATTCCAAACGAAGCTCCGGGCAGTGAAATTAACCTCTATCCATCTATCATTCTCCAGAGTTGATATTGAGTTTATCGTCCTCACTGGATTTCGGTAGTCTCTTCTGCTGAAACGGGTAAAGTCATGCGTGCCGGTGAATTTCTTTAGTTCTGCATTGAGCCTGTCAATGTCCAGTTTTTCAAAAATAAGGTAGGAATATGTCTTGCTGTCGCTGTACCTTGCCCTGAAATTGTCATCAACTGCAGCAAAGGAATGGAAATACATTCCTTCGATCTCAGAGTTGAGTATGCGAATGACCTTTTCCGGATCATCCTGTGTGTCAATGGTAAATGCATTGTCCGCTGCAGAAACATTCCTGTCTGTCCTGGCTGCAGCCTGCACATAGTTTCCAAGGCTTCGGCCCTGGAGTATTGAGATTATGCGATCTTCCACACTGTTTACTCCGTTTCCTCTCTGGAACCCTGTGAAGAGAGGGCCAAGGTACATGAATTTCACCAGTACCCTCATCACATGGTGATCGCAAAGTTGTTTAATCCTGATCCCTTCCGAACTGGATTGATAACAATAGCTGGCGGAGGTGTTTCTGGAACCTACCTTGGCCTCCTGCTGAAAAACAGCGGATTTAGCGTGAAAGTGTTCGACCCAGCTAGATCAGACCGCTACATTCCATGCGGCTACGCAACAAATTACCACCTAATGAGGGAAATGTTGTCGAGAATTAACGTTGAATTTGATGATTACGTGCTCTCCGTCGGCAAAAAAGTGACGTTCGCTAGGGATGGAGGCAGAGAAGTTGAGTTTCAGTGCGACGGACTGTGCACCTATGACAAGAACAGGCTTTCCCGTGATCTGAACAGGGAACTTGGAACAGTTGCCTCCAAGCCAGGAATTGGCACTGGCAGCACAATCGTTGACTGCACTGGCATTTCTAGGTATTATCTTGGCCCTGCCAGGAGCGATTTCACCATGAGAACAAGGGAATATCTGACGGCACGGTCGAAGCATGAGGATTTCTATTTCAGGTATTTCAAAAACGGGCGCGGATATTACTGGGAGTTTCCCCTGGGAGGAGAATTTCATTTAGGAGCTGGGTCAGATTCTATGGATCTCATAGATGCAAGCCTGAAAGACGTGGCGGGCATCAGGATAACAGGGAGAGACATAAGGCTGAGGCTTACTCTTGATGAAATTTCCAAAGGTAACGTCATCGGATGCGGAGAAAGCATAGGAACAGTTTCACCAATAACCGGGGAGGGGATACTCCCCTCCATGGAATGCTCGTTCATACTCTTTCAGGCTCTTTCTGCATCACAGGACATTGAGACGGTTATTTCCAAGTACAGGGAGAATCTGTCCATTAAGTTCAGGCGGTTTGTCCTCCTCTCAAGGTTGCTGGAGCAAGCTAGGAATGGAAAATTAATCCAGTTAAGAAATGTACGATACATTAAACCTGCGCTGGAAGACCTGAGGCATTTTGGCATAAGGGCTGGCGTGCCTGGATTGCTATCAGCACTATTCAGATGATTCCGCCATCAACGGGTATCATGGCATCAGTGGTTGCGCCAAATATCTCCTCATCTATTACTGCCAGCAGCATGTTTGCGACGTGATCAGGCAAAACCTCTCTATGCAGGAGATTCTGGGTCTTGTATTGTTCCACTGTCTGCCCCTTAGCCTTGGCCCTGGCCTCAAGGACCCCATTCTCCCATATCTTTGACCCTCTGAATATCTTGTCAGGGTTGATAATGTTGGCCCTGATGCCAAATTTGCCGCCTTCCTTTGCAACATAGTGGCATATATGGGCTGCGAATGCCTTTGACGTTCCGTATGGAAGCATCTCCGGGCCCGGGTTAGTAAGGTTCTTTGTGATATTGAATACGATATTTCCACCCAGGGAGCTGTCCTTCATGATCTTGAAGGCCTCCCTTGTCATTAGGAATGTGCCAAGGGAATTCACGCGGTAATGGAGGTTTAAGTTTTCCACAGTTACATCTTCAACAGGGGCACTCTTGAGCACACCAGCATTGTTGAAAAGGATATCAACACCGCCAAATTTCATGACAACATCTCTGTAGGCGTTCACAACATCGCTTTCAGAGGATATGTCAAGCACCTCGGGAAGAACCGGTGAACCGGTTTCGCGGGATATTTGATCTGCTGCGTCCCTTACTGCCGGGTCAATGTCACACGCTATTACAACTGAACCGTTCTCTGCAAGTTTTTTTGCTGCTGAAAGCCCAATTCCACTTGCTGCCCCAGTAACGATAGATATTTTCCCCTGAAGCTTCTTGTATACAGCCTTCTTCAATTTAGCCTCTTCCAGTGGCCAGTACTCCATTGCATAGGCATCCCTTTTTGATATGAACTGCTGATTCGCAATCCTTGAGGCTTTTGCATTTACTTCAATTGAATGTATGACCTGATCCATTACAATATCTGCCTCTTTTTTCGAAATCCCGCTTGTTATCAAGCCGAATCCGCGAATCACTATCGCACTGGGGTATGGATCATGCATTGGATAGCCGCTGACATACGACATATATTCTTCCCTGTATCTCTTGGCATATTCGTCAATGAGATTTGGTACGCTTTCAAGGTCGGGCGCATAGAGATATTCGTATTTTGTTCTTATGAGCATATCTGGAGTTGCTGGCCCAGCATCATGGAATTTTTCAGCTTCTAGGGATCTCGCTATGGTCCTGGCAAGCCAGTCATTCCTGATCGAAAGTACCTTAGGCCTGCTGCTGGACAGTTTGCCTCTTATCTTAGCTATGGCAGTGTATGGGGCTTCCGGATTAAGTTCATCATAGGCGATCTGATAAATGTCATTTCCAGCTTTCTTCTTGATGTAATCGTCTGCCATCCTTACTATGTTGAGGTGCCTCTCATATGCTTCTCTTGCAGTCCGGCCAAAGGTGAAAAGGCCGTGTTTGCGGAGAACAATTCCCGTTATATCTGGTTTCTTCCCCGCCACGATATCAAGCGTATCTCTTGCCAGCTTAAAGCCAGGCGCGATGTATGGAACTACAATTGTTCCGGGAAGAATATTTGCAATTTCAGAATTTTCCAGATCGGTGTTTGTAACAGAAAGAATACTGTCAGAATGGCTGTGGAAAACAAACTGGTCTTCTATGAATGCATGCAGGAATGTTTCAACGGAGGGTGAAGGTTCATCAGGGTTAAGCATTGATTTTCTAAGGAATCCCATCATTTCAATATCAGTCATCCTTTGAAAACGCTTAGCTGAGATCAGATCCTCAAGCCTTAGCCCAGAAAAGCCGCTCGCTGTTATTTTAGCCAGGTCAGATCCTGATCCCTTCACACGGAGCGTCAGTACTTTCTTTCCAGTATGATCTTCTTCAAAGAGTTTGACGGAGGTATTCCCTCCACCATGGAGAACCAGCTTTGGATCCTGCCCCAGCTTCCTAGAATATTCAACGAGTTCTGACAGAAGGGTGTCTTTTTCACCCTCATATTTTTCCGGCATCCATACTGGATGCCGCCTCTTTATAAAAATGTCAATGCATATGGTTACGTGGTTACAAATTCACTCCATCCACTGATTTCCCTTTCCAGCCCACTGCGGTTCAGCTCAGCTGTATCACCGGCCTTCCAGGCCAGGGAATCTTTGAGGTCTTTGATATTGATCCTGTTTTCAGTTCCACCCTGCAGCTGAATACCTTTTCCAAATATCCTTTATTCTCATCCAGGATTGCCTTTTCATCCCCAAACTCCATGCTGATACTGCGCCGGTTGCGGTTGAAATCCGCAACGCTGAATCTGAGTTCCTGTGGTATATCATTAATCCTTCCAGAGAAAATTGACTCAGCAACAGTTCTTGTCGTCCTGTCAGGAAATGTTATTGTTATTGTTTCAGGATTTATGCCAGTGGCTTTCATTATTTCCCTGATATCCTGAACTATCTTTCGAAGGTACTCCTCTCTCATGATTGCCTGCTTGTCCACCAATGAAGTGAAATCCGGTTCTATGGTGGCAGATGAAACAAAGCCGCTGTGCCCTGTCTTAGCCCACAGCTCTTCACAAGTGTGCGGAATTACTGGGGAAAGAAGGGGAAGCCAGACGTCCTGGATTCTTTGAACAGCAGCCTTTGGGTTTCCGCCCCTTGCAATAAGGTACTTTATGTCATTCAGCACCTCAAAGAATATTTCTATGTAGGCACCCCTGAGGTCGTATCGCTCCATCCTGCTGAAGAAGGTGGAACATCTCATATAAAATGAGGACTCAAACCATTTTTCTATTGGTTCTGAACTCTCTCCGCTATAGCCCTCACCATTCATGACAGCAATAAAATCGTCATATTTTCTCTTGACTGTACCCACATCATCCTCATTCCAGTCAAGGACCGTGGCCACGTCTGCGTTTATCACGACAAAGAGCCTGTAGAGGTCAGCAGAGTAGTGCTCTGTCACATCAAGAAGTGATATTGCATTTCCCTTGCTCTTTGAAATCTTGGACCCATTAGATACCACTAGCCCAGAAATTATTAATCCCTTAGGCTGGTATTTTTCCGGAAAAATAGCAGCATGGTTCAGTATATAGAATGCCAGATGGTTGCTGATGTGCGGCGAGGTGGTAAGCCGAATATCAACGCCATACCAGTATTCCATCTGCGCCTTTGCATCCTCCACCAGCTTCAGTATCTCGCTGTCATATTTGTTTGCAAGGTCCGATCCTGTGAATATATGATCAAGGATGTCTGCGGGAAGAGTCCCAATTTTTCTGAATATCCCTTCAAGGAAACGGGCGTTGGTGTATACAGCAGGATAGATCGTGGAATCTGAAAGCGACTCTATGACCCAGTTTCTGTCGAAGGGTAGTTTTGTGCCTATTCCACGCCTCCTGGCGCATGGCCTTTCCCTTAGCCAGTCTATGGCATCATGCATGGCTTTCCTGTAAAACTCAGGGAAGAAGAACATGCTATCCACAAGCCTATGCCCAGATTCTTTCAGCCATTGCGGCGAATAGTCTATGAACCACTGATCCCTGAGAACTGCGACAACAACCTTGGACCCTGAACGTGTTTCGGCTTTCCTTGAGGTTTCATACATAATGAAGGCGTCCCCTGACTTAAGGAGGTCTGAAATGACAGCGTCCCTTGCATCCTTAACTTTCAT
>JAVZLI010000032.1:0-8558 GCA_038883835.1 Thermoplasmataceae archaeon | reverse complement strand
AACCTAAGGATATCTGGTATAATTTGCCTCTTTCCTCCAGCCCATTTGATCACGGGTTTCAGGTTGTTTTGGGTGTTTTGCACTGCTCCTGTTAATGCCGGTTCGTGGTATAAGTTTTAACCAATGCGCCATGAAAACTGCAACTAAGTCCAGCTATCTTGTGTTGAGTTCAATCCCAGGGTTCTGGAAACGATAACGATCAAAAGCAGCCATCATGATAGAGATGAGAGTGATGCGTGCAATTATTAGGAACTGCAAACATCAGGGGCGGTCAAAAGGGAAACCCTAGCCCAGCCCTGTGGCAACTCTTGGTTTGTACAGGATTCACGAACTTAAGAACTGCAAACTGGCCCTAATGAGACCTTTCGGTAAACACGACTGTAGTCAGGGAGACAGAACCAAATTCAAACTCGTTGGCAAGTATTCTACCAGCGAAATGGTTGCCCACAGCACCAGCCAGAATTCGCAATGGATATTCGCCCCCCTCCGGCGAAGCTGCCCTGAAAAGATCCCTCGGAATATGCCATATCTGATCCCAGAGGCCAGACGCCATATAGCCTGTCACCTCATTCAGATACCTGACAGCCTTGTCGGGAACCCTCTGGCTGCCCTTGACCCAGAGATCAAGCCTGTGAACAATTGAACCTGTAACAAGCAGCATGATCCTCCTTGATCCGGAGGAATCTCTGATTATCTCTCCCAGCCTGAAATGTTTATCCGCGCCAAGGGATGGTGAGATGGACACTGGTAGCACTGGCTTATCAGCATGAGGAAAAATCAGCCTCAAGGGAGACCATGCACCATGATCCAGCCCCCAGTTAGAGGCCTTGGCGGCGGGAATCATCTCATTGTTAAGTGCCTGAAGGATAGATACACCTAGATCCACATCCCCATCAGGCTCATATTTCACCTTGTAAAATTCAGGAGGGAAGCCAGAGAAATCGAATATCTGGTTCGGTTTCTTTTCGATTGCAAGGGCCAGGGAACCTACTGAGACGAAATGCGGCGAAACTACCACGACTGAATCTATTTTGTCATGGAATTCATCGCCAATCGCTCTGAGTGCATCTTCAGTTTGGGTGTGTTTCACCCCTAGGTCACCTACCAACGAAGGAGTATTTGGGGCATATACTGCAACAACGAGTGACATGATTACCCATCTTCATAGAGTCGCAGAATAAATCATTAACTAAATTGGCTTTGGCGTCCTCCAATTCCGAAATTGCCTACCAATATCTGCATACGAGAGCTTGCTACAAATTGGCCCATACATAGATGAAGTGGAGCCATTTTCCATATGAGAATGATTTTAAGCTTCACAACATGTGGATTGCCCGTGTTGTTCCGTCTGCTATTTCATAGGCGGCATTCATTTTCCCCATGAGGTTTGCCTGGTTAGTAGCGATCACAAAATCAATACCGCTCTCCTTTGATATTGTACGCAGCGATTCAAGAAATGATTCCGGGTCACTGATTACCGCAGTAACTTCATCCAGAAGGATAAGCTTGGCTCCAGACAGTATGGCCACGGCTACCGCGACGCGAACCCTCTGTCCGGTGCTCCTGAATTTCATCCTCCCAGAATAGTCAATGCCAAAAGCTCGCCTGATGCGCTCAAATTCTTCCTTCTTGTTTGGTCCTCCCTTAAGGAGGAGTTCAAAATGTTCCTCGACTGTCAATTCCCTGAAATAAGACCCCTGTGATATGTATACTGTACTTCTATCCCGGCCATATTCTTTTGTGACGTCCGCGCCTCCAATGACGATGTGACAATCGCCGACAGGGACAAGGCCAGCTATCCCTCTAAGTGTCCTTGACTTCCCCGATCCATTGGGGCCGACTATGCCGACTAGCCCATCTCCGGCAATATCAACCTTCAGCGTAGTATTTCCTGCTGCTACACTAAATTTGGCGGTGAACATTGGCAGTTAGATAACGCGGAACAGTTAGTTAATCTCTCCATGTTTCCTCATTCCCCCTAATCAACCTTATCATTACTATGATCAAAAGGGACACAACGATCAGGATCGCGGAAACTGAAATTGCCACACCAGCACCGTAGTAGCCATAATACTGGTAAACAAGGACAGAGGATGCCTCGGTTCCGTTGAAGTACCCACCTGCGATATAGAATGCAACTATTGCCAATGATCCAAATTCACTTATTCCCCTGCTCATTGAGGTAAGGGCAGAGGAAATTATCTCCCTTCTGTGTTCAGGCAACAGAAGCCGGTAAAGAATAATGGCTCTGCTGAGGCCAAGGGTCTGAGCGAATTCCTCAGGATCCCTGGGAATGGATGAGAATACTGACACCATAGACCTGATGTAAATCGGGGCTGAGACGAACGCAAGCGCAATTACCATCCCGAGGATTGTGTCAAAGAAATTGATTCCGATTGAACTAAGAAATCTCCCAATTGGAGTTATGGGGCTTCCAATCATAAGGATGGCAATGCCAACAACCGGGTGTGGAATGGATGCGGGGATATCAGCTATGGAGTCAATCACAGGATTCTGGCGTCTAGAAATTTCGTAGGCAAGTGGCGTAAAAATCAGAAAGACAATGGCAGTTGCCATTGCTGTAGAGAAGAGTGTCAGTTCAATTGACCTGATTACTGTCCCTGTTAGATAGGCATAGCCATGATACACGGCGAAACCGTACCAGAGAAGAACCGCTATGGGGAGTGAGATAATAGCCGACCCAAAGTACCCGAGCATTGAAATTGTATCTGTCTTTCGTGATCTCAAAGAGATCCACCCCACTCAATTATTCCTCTGGATATACCCCACTCTATTGGCCCAGGGGGCGAACTTCCATACAGGATCATGGTTCTAAGCGGTTTTAGCCCAAATCCTGATAGAGGATCAGTGTTATTCAGAAGAAACTCCATAAAATGTATCCCAAGTTCCTCTGTCGATTCGTTGGAAGGGACAGATGCATAGAGCAGTACCGGCGATCCCGTAAAAACCTGACCGTTAAATGTGTACTGGAAACCTGAATAGAACCCTGAAAGTGAAGCGTTTCCCAGGTTGAACGTGTCGTTTAGCTGGATAAATGGGAGCCCTTTTGTTATTGCGGCTGACCTGTAGATGAAGAGAAATTGGATCTGCCCATCCTGAAGAGGAGATATCAGATCCGCAGCATTTGATGCTGTTACGTTAGCATTATGTTCAACCACCCTTGAAGAAAAGTATGAGATGTTGTTATCAAGTAACTGCCCAGCTATTTCAAGGACGATCCATGCCCTGGCTCCAGCCGGATCGCTTATGGGATCGGATATTCCTATTTTCACGCTTCCATTGGTAAGATTATCAAAGGCAAACCGGTACAGTGTGCTGCTGTTGCTTGAGTATGCCTCTTTAAATGTATTAACAATGCTATTAACATCATGCTTGTCAGTCAGATTGCTGTAGGCGAGAACCATGCTGTCTGATGCAAACGCGAGGGCCCATTGCGGCGAGTGCGTGCCCATGAATTGTGGCGTGTAAGCGTTAAGGGCTACCGATATGAATACTGATGCGGGCGATCCCATAGAAATTTCCCTTGCATCTGTATATGCTCCTCCCGAAACAGGAGGTTCAACAGGTATGCCAGTTTGATTGTGGAATTCATTCAGCAAGAACTCTGCTTCTCCTGTGTAGGCATCAGCCGTATACATCCTGACAGAATTTGTGCTTTTCTGGGTGTAGAGGAAAACGCCTGCTGATATCAGCACCACGGCAAACAGAATTATGAGCGCCAATCTGTATGCTCTATTCATTATACGGCGATCTATCTGCGTTATTAGTATATTTGCAAAATGCTTAACACATGTTATTTTTAACCTATTTCGCTTACATAGATGAATGGAAAAATCTGGAAAGGGTATGGGGAAGCACTATCTGTTCTCGGAGAAACAGATTACAGTCATGAGATATCTGAATGAGGGAAAGTCAAGAATGGAGATAGCGGAGATATTCCACACATCTGTCCAGAATGTCATTATACTTGAGCGAAGGTTCAGAAGAAATGTGGAACTAGCCGCCAACAGCCTCAAGGTTCTAAGGGACCTTGATTTTGTAACATCTGTAAAGATAGAGAAGGGCACTCACCTTCTGGATGCTGGGCTGCTGGTTCTCCGGGTTGCAGACAGCAAGGGAATAGTTCTGAAGCACAATGCTGTTTCACTGGTTTCAGGGATCAGGTCATCGGTAGGCAACGACGTAAGCAGGGGCATAATAAAAAGGGATGTGGAGGTCCTGATACTCCCCAGCGGGTCAATACTAATTCTGTAAAATCAAAGTTTCCTCATCATAACCTGAGTCACAGCATGGTCAGGGCCCTTTGTGAGAATGAGATGGGCATGAAACTTTGTTGGTTCAATATTTTGCCTCAGGTTAACGCCATTGATCTCGTCCCATATTCTGGAGGCTGTTTCTTTTGCCTCATCCACAGAAAGCTCGCTGTACTTTCTGAAGTACGACCTTGGGTCCCTAAATGCGGTTTCCCTGAATATCAGGAAGCGTTCAATGTACCATTCCTTTACATACTCTTCCCGTGCATCAACATATATGGAAAAGTCGAAGAAATCTGACACAAGCATTTCCGGAACCGCCTTGGAGCTTATGGTCCTTCTTGTTTGCAGGACATTCAAGCCCTCGAGAATTATTATGTCAGGGCAATTCACATCCTGAAACTGGCCAGGGACAATGTCATAAATTAAATGGGAATATACTGGTATGCTGATTTTATCCTGGCCGGATTTCATCGCATACAGGAACTTTATGAGAGACCTGATGTCATAGCTTTCCGGGAACCCCTTTCTGTTCATCAGTCCCCTTTCTTCCAGCACCCTGTTCGGATAGAGGAACCCATCTGTAGCAATTAGTTCCACACGCGGGTTCCCAGGCCACCTGGAAATAAGTGTTTTCAACAAGCGAGCTGTTGTGCTCTTTCCGACTGCAACGCTCCCGGCAATGCCTATTATATACGGTACCTGCCTGTGGTTTTCAGACAGGAATTTCTTCCTGGCATCGTAGAGATTCTTCGTGGCCTCATAATAAAGGTTGAGCAGCCTGGAAAGAGGAAGGTATACGTCCTCAACCTCCCTTACAGATATTCTCTCATTAATGCCCCTGATTGTAGCCAGGTCCTCTTCATTAATGGTCAGTGGAGTTGAATTCCTGAGGCGGCTCCACTGTTCCCTGTTGAAAACAATATATGGGCTGAGTTCGGTTCCATCAAGAGGGCTTATCATTATTCATCATCCAGGCGAGTACACACGCCTGCAACGAGCTTCCGCAACGCTGGGAGGGAGATTTGAACTCCCGAGCTACGAGAGCACAGGTTTTCCAGACCTGCGCCTTACCAGGCTAGGCTATCCCAGCTTTGGCTTCCATGATTCCTAGAGGTTATATAATAATTCTACAGCCCATTGAATATGTGCAATCAGGGCTTCATATGCTCATATATGGGAATAGAGTATGTCCTGCTCACACCCTCAATTGACTGTAGTTTTTCGAGGACGAAATCTGCGAGTTCCTTCATATTCTTGGCAATT
Organism: Thermoplasmataceae archaeon; assembly: GCA_038883835.1. Lineage (GTDB taxonomy): Archaea > Thermoplasmatota > Thermoplasmata > Thermoplasmatales > Thermoplasmataceae > UBA447. The sequence goes on along the minus strand of JAVZLI010000032.1, from coordinate 3,018 downwards.
ACCAGTATTATTATGTCCCACCTACCTGATATTATGGATGCGAGCACAACATTGTCTAGTTTTGAAAGTTCCGCGCAGAGTTTTTGCTGTGTGGTGTTGGAAGAGAAGTCAAATTCTATGAGAACATATGACATTATGGTGTAGCCAAGCTTGTCATAATCGAGATCAACTGTAAACCTCTTGATAAAATTGTTTTTTTTCAGCTTCTCCAGCCTCTCGAATATTGTGGCTCTTGGAATTCCCAGGTTTGAACTAATTTCCGAGATTTTGTCCCGGCCGTGGTCGACCAGGTACCTAAGTATTTGCATGTCCTTTTCGTCCGGTTTATCCTGCATAATTGACTATCGTTTATGGTATATATAAGACATTGCACAATTAACGGAAACAATCTATTCTAATGAGATAAAATTCAAAATTTTAATAAAACCAGGTACAGTGATCACATTGAAGCATAGCATGTGATGTTTCGCTCTTTTTTTCTTCGCATATTTCCCGATACGTCGATTTTACAGTGGACTAGCCTCAAAAGCATATTCAATTAAAAAGCCTAGGGGAAAAAGGCCTTTAAAGCCAGGAGGCAAATGTTTTCCGGAAAACATGACAGATGGATATTGCACAACCAAACTGAAGCCTTTATTTGTTTTCTCGCGCATGAATGCTCGTACACCTTTTCCAGACACAACAATGATGGCTCTCCTTTAACCACCTTTACTGTGGCATAGGATCACAATGAAAACGTGCCATCGTGCCAGGGTTCAAAAATTAAAGATCGCCAAATGTTTCAATGTTCATAGGAAGCTTAAAATGCGCCGGGGGGGAGATTTGAACTCCCGAGCTACAAGAGCAATAGATCTCGAGTCTATCGCCTTACCGGGCTAGGCTACCCCGGCCTAAATTGGGCGGTTCATAAGCCTGTGGTGTTCCTTCATAATGCACCTGTCCATGACAATGAGAATGTTGTTTTTCTTAGCTAGGTCAGCCGCCTCAACATTCACAACGCCCTCTTGCATCCATATGGTCCTCGGGGAGATCCTTATGGCGTCTTCTACCACAGGTTTGACGGCATCAGATCTTCTAAAAACATCCACCACGTCAACCTTAATAGTGCCAGGGATCTCAGAGAGAGTTGGATAGCTTGTCCTGCCTTCCCAGACCTTCAACATGGGATTGACAGGGATCACGTTGTATCCTGCTGCGATTAGGTACTTTGCCACTCTGAAGCTGTCTCTATCTGGCTTATCAGAAACACCAACAACAGCCACATTCTTCGAATTCTTAAGTATATCAGGAATCTTATCCTCATCGTACACAGGCATCGCTCTGAAGATGAATTGCGACATTATAAAGCTTTTATGAACAAATGCCCTCGAGAAAACATATTAGAAGCATTGCTGCCTGAGAGTTCTCTTCTCCCAGTTTAAGAATTGCAGCAGCCACCCAAGAGCATAACCTTCATCCCAGCGCGCCCGAGGGCGTGTTTCAAATGAATAACCATAGGATAAAGAGATGCCAATACAGTTAAATATCCTTTTAAAATAAGTGATTTCTATGTTTTGCCCAAAGTGCGGATCACTGATGTCTCCAAATGGCGGCAAGATGGTGTGCAGCCATTGCGGGTATACCATTTCAAATTCAAAAAGTGGTTCCACCAAGATAGTAAACAGAAGCGCACCCAAGGAGGTAATAATGATAAAGGAAGAAAAAATGACGGAACCACTTGACTCGGATGCGGTCTGCCCAAAATGCCATGAGAAAGGTGCATATTACCTGTTGAAGCAGACAAGATCAGCTGATGAGCCGGAAACAAAGTTTTACACCTGTGCGTCCTGCGGATATCGTTGGCGCGAATACTGACACGAACTTCCAACTTAGAAGTTGATATGGATATTCGGGCAAGAGTTAAGTAATGCCCTTTGCATGATGGTGTTAGCATGGTTCTTGAGAATTTATCATCCCAGCTGAGGGAAACGATCAGGAAGATTTCGCATTCCTCCTACGTGAGCAAGGAGGTTCTTGCTGAGGTTTCTAGGGATATACAGCGCGCCCTGCTTAAGGCAGATGTGAACGTAAAGCTGGTGCTCGACCTGACAAATCGAGTGGAAAAGAGAGCCACTGAGGAGAAGCCGCCTGCTGGAATGACAGAGCAAGATCACATCGTTCGCATCATATATGAAGAGCTTCTCAGCATACTTGGGGAGGACTCAAAGATAAACCTGAGGCCCCAAACAATAATGCTTGTTGGTTTATACGGGCAGGGGAAAACCACTACAGCAGGAAAACTTGCCAGATTTTTCCATAAGAAGGGTCTCAGCTGTGGCCTGATTGCTGCGGACGTCCACAGGCCAGCGGCTTACGATCAGCTTGAACAGCTATCAAAGCAGGTTAATGCACAGTTCTACGGTGAGAGAGGCCAAAGTGATCCTGTCAAAATTGTAAAAAATGGGATGGAGAAAATCGGAGACATTCAGGTTAAGATTGTTGATACCAGTGGCCGTGATTCACTGAACCAAGAACTTATAGACGAGATCAAGCGGGTCAAGGCTGCCCTTTCTCCAGATGAGGTTTTATACGTCATAGATGCCACAATTGGCCAGCAGGCTGGGCCACAGGCTAAGGCTATACATGAGGCGGTTGGCATCACCGGGGTTATAATAACAAAGATGGATGGAACAGGCAAGGGAGGCGGGGCGCTGAGTGCTGTTGCCCAGATACATGCCCCGGTATATTTCATTGGAACCGGGGAACACCTTGAGGACCTGGAGGTTTTCAATTCGAAGAAGTTTCTGTCCCGGCTGCTGGGGCTCGGGGACCTGGAAACTCTGCTTGAAGCTGTCAGAGAGACCAACATGACAGAAGAAGAGGCAGAGGAATCCATGAACAAAATCATGTCAGGGAAGTTCAATCTCAAGGACATGTATGATCTCTGGGAAAAATTTGCACAGCCAGGCATCATACGGAAGATGTTTGATTCCCTTCCTCTTGGGAGAATACCGGGAGCCGCCAAGATAGGAGAGGCGG
>JAVZLI010000031.1:0-8677 GCA_038883835.1 Thermoplasmataceae archaeon | reverse complement strand
GGATGCATTGTAAAAGTAAGAAGCCCAGCAGCCAGATGCCCTTGACCCATTTTTTAGGACAGCAATAAACACATAACGTGATAGTTTAAGGCAGTCTGGGGCTTTAAGAATTCACAGTGTTGCCAGAAAACAATAAAAACTCTGAAGAACATTTGGTGCTTACTTTCAAAACCAGGAAACCAAGATACTGCCCAAACATAATAGGTCTTTTCAGCAGAACTTGTAAAACAAACTCCCAGAAAGGATATGGGGTAACAGTTAACCCACAAAAACCTATATATGTTGCCGAGCATTCTGGAATAAGCTTTGGGTAATATCTACCCTTTGAATAGAGAAATATTAGGTGAAATCAAATGGCACAGAAACCACACATAAATCTGGTTACGATCGGACATGTGGATCACGGCAAATCTACCCTTGTTGGAAGATTGCTGTTTGAACATGGGGAAATTCCTGCCCACATTATAGAGGAGTACAGGAAGCAGGCTGAAGAGAAGGGCAAGGCCACCTTTGAGTTTGCGTGGGTAATGGACAGATATAAGGAAGAAAGAGAAAGAGGAGTTACCATTGACCTTGCACATAGGAAATTTGAAACGGACAAGTACTACTTCACATTGATAGATGCGCCCGGTCACAGAGACTTCGTTAAGAACATGATAACGGGAACAAGCCAGGCAGACGCTGCCATGCTCGTCGTCTCTGCAAGGGACGGAGAAGGTGTTATGGCTCAGACGAGGGAGCATGCTTTTCTTGCAAGAACGCTTGGCGTGCAGCAGCTCATAGTTCTAATAAATAAGATGGACGCCACTCAGCCTCCATACAGCCAGAAGAGATATGAGGAGGTTAAAAAGGACGTGGAGAAGCTCCTAGGGTCTATAGGGTACAAAAATAACCCAATAATTCCAATCAGTGGATACAAGGGAGATAATATTGTTAAAAAGTCGGATAACCTGAAATGGTATTCTGGGCCGACTCTCCTTGAGGCACTCGATGCCTTAAAGCCGCCAGAGAAGCCCACCAACAAACCATTGAGGCTCCCCATTCAGGATGTGTACTCTATAACAGGTATTGGTACTGTTCCTGTCGGCAGGGTTGAAACTGGAATCCTGAAGGTTGGTGATAAGGTTATATTCCTTCCCGCTGACAAGCAGGGTGAAGTTAAATCAATTGAGATGCACCATGAGCCAATGCAACAGGCAGAGCCTGGTGACAATGTTGGATTCAATGTCAGGGGAATTGCTAAGAATGACATCAAAAGAGGAGATGTGTGCGGCCCGGTCAACGCACCTCCAACAGTTGCGAAGAGCTTCACCGCACAAATCGTCGTTTTGAATCATCCAAGCGTCATAGCCAATGGCTACAAGCCGGTCTTCCATGTCCACACGACGCAGATAGCTTGCAGATTTGACGAGATAGTGAAAACATTGAACCCAAAGGATGGAACTACACTTAAGGAGAAGCCTGACTTCATCAAGACAGGCGACATTGCAATCGTAAAGATTGTACCAGATCGCCCATTCGTAATAGAAAAGGTATCTGACATCCCGCAGCTTGGCAGGTTTGCAATCAGAGATATGGGTCAAACTGTAGCCGCCGGTCAATGCATAGAAGTGGAAGTAAAATAAGGTGGAACTATGACCTCATACAGGGCTAGAATATCTCTCAGTGGCACTGAGCATAAAATCGTTGATGTCGTTTGTGATGAAATCAAGGGCATTGCATCCAGAACAGGCGTTGAGCTTCATGGCCCTGTCCCTCTCCCCACGAAGAGATTGGTTGTCCCTGTGCGAAAGAGCCCGGATGGCGAAGGCTCTCCAACCTGGGATAGATGGGAGATGAGAATTCACAAGAGACTTATCGATGTGGATGCGGACGAGAGGACACTGAGGCAATTGATGAGGATACCGATCCCGGATGGGGTTCAAATAGAAATCCAGATTAAATCATAAAATTTCTCTTAAATATCGTTATATAAGTATTTTTAATTACCAGAGGAATCAAAAGTTGATGGTTTATGGGTAGAAAAGAAGACAATATTGCTAAGGCAATGAAGCTGATCGAGCAGCCAGAAAGAATACGAAATATGGGTATTGCTGCTCATATTGATCATGGAAAGACCACTCTCAGTGACAACCTTATAGCCGGAGCAGGCATGATGAGTGAGGAACTGGCCGGGAAACAGCTTATGCTGGACTTTGACGAACAGGAACAGGCCAGGGGGATTACCATCAATGCTGCCGTTGCTTCAATGGTTCATGATCTGGGCGGAAAAGAATATCTGATTAACCTTATAGATACACCGGGCCACGTGGATTTTGGAGGGGACGTCACAAGGGCCATGAGGGCGGTAGACGGGTGCATTATTGTGGTTGACTCCGTCGAAGGTGTTATGCCACAGACAGAGACCGTCATACGACAGGCGTTGAAGGAGAAGGTGAAGCCCGTATTGTTCATAAATAAGGTTGACCGCCTCATAAATGAACTCAAACTCAACAGCGACGAAATGCAGAAGCGCTTCCTCAAGATAATTATGGATGTTAACAGGCTGCTGGGGAAATATGCACCTGAGGAATTTAAACAGTCCTGGCAAGTTAATGTCCAGGACGGCCGCGTAGCCTTCGGATCGGCATATAACAACTGGGCTATATCTGTACCAGCCATGAAAACCTACAACGTCTCATTCAAGGACATTGTAGAATACGTTAAATCAGGCAGGCAAAAGGAACTCGCCAAGAAAGCCCAGCTCCACAGAATTATTCTTGATATGGTAATAAAGCATTTACCAAACCCGATGGAAGCCCAAAAGTATAGGATTCCGCAGATATGGAAGGGCAACCTTGAGTCAGCTGTTGGTAAGGGCATGATGGAATGCAGCCATACTGCACCAGTTAGCATGATGATAACAAAGATTATTATCGATCAGCATGCTGGTGAAATTGCTGTTGGGAGAGTATTCAGCGGGACTATTCGAAAGGGAAGTGAACTATATATCTCTGGGCAGGGCTCAAATAAATATAAGGTCCAGCTTCTTGCCATGATGGTTGGGCCTGACCGAATACCTGTTGATGAAATATCAGCTGGGAACATAGCGGCTTTAGTTGGCCTCAAGGCAGCGATTGCTGGGTCAACAGTTTCTTCTCTTCCAGACATGGAACCATTTGAGCCCATGGTGCACTATAGCGAGCCTGTTGTGACGCTGGCTATTGAGGCAAAGCACACCGCTGACCTGCCTAAGCTTATAGATGTGCTCAGAAGTGTTTCAAAGGCTGACCCCTCAATTCAGGTTGATATCAATCAGGAGACCGGGGAACATCTTATCTCTGGTATGGGCGAATTGCACCTAGAGGTAACCCTTTACCGTATCAGGAACGATTACAAGGTCGATGTTCAGACATCTGAACCTCTCGTTGTCTACAGGGAGACCATAGAGAAGAAAGGTGGGCCCTTTGAGGGCAAGTCTCCAAACAAACATAACAGATTCTACTTTGAGGTTGAGCCACTCCCTGAAGCTGTGATTGACCTGATTAAGGATAATAAGATCCCACAGGGCTCAAAGTTCAAGGACAAAAAGACCCTCGTTGATGTTCTTGAAAAAGCAGGTTTGACCAGAGAAGAAGCAAGAGGACTTGTGGCAGTGGACGGTAACAATATTATGGTGGACGTAACAAAGGGTATCCAGTACCTGGACGAGACCATGGAGCTTCTAATAGAAAGCTTCAATGAAGTCATGGCACGTGGGCCGCTTGCCAATGAAAAGGTATACGGTGTGAAAGCTAGGCTCGTGGATGCCAAACTTCATGAGGATAGTATTCACAGGGGCCCAGCACAGGTTATCCCTGCCGGCCGAAACTCAATTTATGGGGCGATGACACAGGGCAAGAGGGTGCTGATGGAGCCAATTCAAAAAGTATTCATCAGTGTTCCACAGGAGATCATGGGATCAGTAACCAACGAGATACAGCAACGCAGGGGTGTAGTCGAGGAAATGAACCAGGAAGGAGATGACATAGTTGTGGTTGCCAAGATACCAGTTGCTGGAATGTTTGGATTCGCGTCTGCAATCCGTAGTGCAACTGGTGGAAAGGTGCTCTGGAGCTCCGAAAACTACGGTTATCAGAAGGTTCCGCCAGAACTGCAGCATGATATTGTTGCCAAGATCAGGGAACGCAAGGGCTTGAAACCAGAGCCATATGATGAGGCGTACTATGCCTCACTTTAATATTTTTTGAAATTCTTTTCTAGTTCATCCTGCTACCTATTTTATGAAGGCAGTTTGCATAAAATGCGGAAGGCAAAGGACTTCACATGATTTATTTTGTTCCTGCGGGTCAGTATTTGATCTGAAACCGGATTTTAAATATAGATCCGAAATGCAGGAGAATTTTCCATACATAAAGGATTGGATCTCACTGGGCGAAGTCCAGACTCCAATGGTCCAAGCCGGAGATTTTTCAATGAAGCTGGACTATTACCATCCAACATTTTCCTATAAGGATAGGGGCAGCCGGACGCTGGTATCTTACCTCAAAACCTTTCTTCCGGAGGGATCGGAGATAAGCGAAGACTCTTCTGGAAATGCAGGCGCATCCATAGCTGCGTATGGAAAAAGGGCCGGATATAGGGTGAATATATTTACATCAGTAAACGCCGCTCCTGGCAAACTTAAGCAGATTAAGGCTTATGGCGCCAGAATACACAGGATCAGTGGTACAAGGGACGACGTCGCAAAAGCCGCGCGGGAAAGCCAGGGATACTATGCGAGCCATGTGTTGAATCCTGAATTCAGGGATGGCATTAGGTCGCTTGCCTATGAAGTTGCTGATCAACTGGGTTACAGGATGGACTGTTCTATTTTTCTGCCTGTTTCTGCGGGAACACTTCTTCTTGGTATGATTTCCGGCTTGAACCATCTCATAGATTCAGGTGAAATCAATGAAATGCCTGAAATTGTAGCTGTGCAGCCTGAGTCAGTCTCACCTCTCGCTTCCAGGCTACTTGGAATTCCATTTGATCCAGAAAATACCCTTCCCAATGTGGCTGATGCTCTGGTTTCGAAGAAACCACCTCTTCTCGATCTTATGGTTTCACGGGTTGGTAAAAACGCAAGAGGTGTGGTCGTGAATGATAATGAGATAATCTCAGCAATGAATGAACTTCATTCGTCGGGATATCTTGTAGAACCTAGCTCCGCAACAGTATTGGCGGCCTACAGAAAGTACAGGGGCAAAGGAAAGCCGGTTTTAATTCTTACCGGTAATGGGTTGAAGACACTTACTTAGTTTACAGCAGAGGGGACGGCGTTCTCCTTGAGGGGCTTCCCATTTATGATGAGATCGTATCTGACATCTGTCCCGCCCCTTTCCATCAATATGGAGACACTGCAGTACTTAGTAAGAGAGAGGTTAATTGCACGTTCCACCTTTGCCGGATCAACCTCACCGCTAAAAATGTAGCTTATCTTGGCATATTTTACTACCTTTGGGTCGTTAGCTTCCCTTTCAGCATCCACCTTCACCGAGAAGCTTTCTGGAGATATCTTCATCTTCTTGATTATCAGGATCACATCCGCTGCCGAACAACCGCCCAACGCAAAAAGGAGGTATTCTGTCGGTGAGTACTGTCCCTTACGTTCAACGACTGGATCCTTGATCACAATGTCTGGTTTTCCGTCAACATTGGAAATAAACCCAGCATCAGGATCATAGAAAAAGGATACGCTCAACATATTGAACTCTTTCCTGTCTAGTCTTCAGGAACTTTTCTCAGAGCGTAGCCAATAGCTTTTAACGCATTCAGAACAGCTGTAAGGCCTGCAGCAGTGTCAGGATCTTTTAGCATGGCGTAGAACTTCAGAAACGATATTGCCTCTGGATTCTTGGCGCCTGTAATCATGCCTTCCCAAATTGCATCTGAGTTGAACAGAATCGATTTAACTGCGTCTGCAGCCTTTTCTGATGATATGGCATGAAGCAGAGCCGAAGCCACATTTATACCTTTTACAAAGCCGTAAAGGAAATCCCTTGAAGTGAGGAAGGATGCAAGGAATTCCAGATCGCTTGGGAGAAAGTCTGCCGAAACGTTTTCTATTACATTAATCAAACCAGACTCCTTCAGCTTTCTAAACAGCGAGACCAGAGACATGATGTCGTCCTTGCTTGAAATCAACTGATCAACCATAACATCAATTTCATCTTCATTTTCCTGTGTTTCCTTGAGCTTAGTTTCTTCTGTCACCATTTAAACCATCCCCCTGATAATTGACGAGAAATATGTATCGGAAGATGACCACCCGAGGATGAAATCCCCCTTACTTTCGTAAATGCGTTTCTTCGATCCGTTTTCAGACATAAGATATGTGAAAGCCCTGTCCTTGTCAGTAAAAATGATCTCAGGGCTTTTGAATTTGTATGCAGATTCGAGCAAACCTCCAGACACATCCCTTACGATTCTGCTTGCCACAAATGTAGCCTGCAAATGCGCAGAGGCGGCTGACTTAAAGGCCGTAAGGTTATTCGCGTCCCCGATTGCGAAAATGTCAGGGTAACCATCCAGAATAAGGGTATCCTGGTTAACCTTGACGAATCCAAATTCGTCTATCATGGAAGAAGGTAGTTGAAGGTTCTTCCCCTTATGCGGTGGTGCAAGAACTAAAAGGCTGTATTTGTATTTGTTCCCATCGGTGCACTCTACTTCCTTGTTCTTTGGGTTGACTGCCTTTACTATGGCATTATCCTTTACCTGTATATTCCTGGTCTGAAGCATTTCCCGGATCTGTTTGTCTAGGCCAGCATCAGGTACAAGTTTATCTCCGCTAGAGAGGAATAATATATTGCTCTTTTGGCGCACACCGCGATCCTCTAAAAAGGAGTTGAGAAGCAAGGAGAACTCAAAAAGTGACTGGGGATACTGAATTGATTTTGAAGTGCTACCCACCACAATGTCCCCGCCATTGAAGTTGTAAAGATATTCCTTCAGTTCGAGTGCGTGCTGAAGATCGAAGAAATGCTTTGCTTCCCCATTGTATCCAGGAATTTCTTCGGGAGAGAAGGCCGTTCCTGTTGCTATTATAATATAATCACCAATTATACTTTTTCCAGACCTTAGGAAAAAAATCTTCTGGGACAAGTCAACCCTGGCAACTTCATCCTTCACGTAGTTAACACCATAGTTTAGGAGAAACTCAACAGGTTTGATACTTTTCTTGTAGTTTTTGTATCCGAAGGGGATAAGTATGCCATCTGGCTTATAAAAATGTCTCTGGCTGTTGCCTACCACGAAAACTTCAAGATCCTTCTCAGACGTCAGGTATCTGAGCTTATTTGCAACTGTTATTCCAGCTGTGCCGTCACCAAGTACTATAGCCTTTTTAGGAATTGCCATGCCATTTCACCATTCTGACATTAAGTGTCATCTGCCTAAATCCATTGTAACTGGAAACATCGCAGACAACGTCTGTTTATATTAACTTGTTATTTGTATTTTTGCACAAATTTTCAAGGGTTGGTATGGCCTAACGCCAATATTTAAAATGTTAAATACACAATGGAAATTGCGTATTATGGAATCCAAGGTGCAGATCATCTCCAAGGAAAAGAACACAATAGTTCTGGAGATGTTGAATTACGATAACACTTTGCTTAGGCCACTTGTTGAAGAAATTCTAAAGGATGATCAGGTTGAAGAGGCACGTTATTACATAAAGCATCCTGTGATAGACACTCCTAAAATAACTGTGCGAGTCAAGAGTGGAAAACCACAGGCCGCAGTCAAAAGGTCGATTAAAAGGCTCAGCAAGGTCTATGAAAATCTGGACGCGGACCTGAGCAAGGAAGTTAAGAAACTATCTGAGAAAAGCTGATGATAAGTTAGATCAGTATTGAAGAACACATTAATCCTTGAATTTTATAGGGATTTCCCTGAGGCGGCTATTAGAGAGCTAACTGCTATAAAGGAAACGTATAATTCAATAGAAATTATTGAATTAACTTTCCCCTATGCTGTCATAACTTCGGAGGGCGAGGAATACAAGCGACTGACATATCTGCGAGAGGCATCCCTTGAGATTGCGAGGGCAGGCTCCTATCTTGAATTCTCGAAGGCATCTCTCCCAGATGGCAAGTATTTCCTGAGAATTAAGGACGCAAAAGGCTGCCATGGAACAAAGGATGAACCAGTTCTCGGGGATGTTTTAAACTCCAGGGGGAGGGTCGATTTCAAGTCTCCGGATTTCGTAATCAATGCATTTCACCTGAATGAGTGGCACCTGGCCAGGCGCTCCTATCTTAATTCAAACTCTTCTCTTGATAGCCGAAGGGCACCATTGAGGCCATTCTTCTCTCCAGTCTCCCTTCATCCTAAGATAGCTAGGCTTATGGTTAATCTTGCCAGGGTAAAGAATGGAGACGTTGTATTTGATCCATTTTGCGGTACAGGTGGAATTCTGATAGAGGCTGGATTCATGGGTATGAGGGTCATTGGAAATGATGTATCGCTTCAAATGTACTCTGGCGCGAGGCTTAATCTGAAGTACTATCACATCAGAGATGCTATGTTCTTCAACAAGGATTTTGTTAATTTGCAGCCAGAATTCAAGGCCGATTCAATTGTTACAGACCTTCCCTACGGCAGAAATTCCCACCTTTCGGCAAGTTCTGTAAGTAAACTCTATTCAGCGGCC
>JAVZLI010000030.1:0-8685 GCA_038883835.1 Thermoplasmataceae archaeon | reverse complement strand
TGGATAGGCTATTTCACCGTGGCTTGGAAACACTGCAGTAATAACAGTTGCTAGGACTATGACCGTAATTGGTATTATTCGCATAATGATATTTCATTAAAGAATGGCACAAATGTTCAAAAAAATTTTGCAATTACATTCAAGATCATCAGCAGCGTTCAAGGATTCTGGGATGCGGAATAACTAGGAAGAGGAAATAAAACAACTTGGGTGGTAGCCATGAACAATTATATGCAGGCAACTGATCTAGAAATGACATGATAAAAGTCGGGATCAATGGCTACGGTACAATAGGGAGAAGAGTGGCGGATGCCGTAAGGAAGCAGCCTGACATGACAGTGGTCGGCGTGGTGAAAGCTCATCCGGATTATGTCGCTGTTGAAGCAAGCAGGAATCATAAGTTATACGTTCCGGATGATAGATCCGCTGAACTTTTTGATAAGGCCGGTCTGAAGGTTCATGGCACTGTGCAGGACTTGATATCTGCAGTCGATATAATAGTGGACGCGACACCGGAGGGAATGGGCGAAAAAAATCTGCCATTGTATAGAAAGGCAGGGGTTAAGGCCATATTTGAAGGCGGCGAAGCTGCAAATGCAGTTCAGGGCAGTTTCAATGCATATTCCAACTTCGATGAAGTCGCTGGCATGGACTACATCAGGGTGGTCTCCTGCAACACAACAGGACTTGCCCGCTCTCTCTCAACACTCAAGGACAATTATGGTCTGGAAAGCGTCTCAGCAACACTAATACGAAGGGCAACAGATCCAAATGACCACAAGCATGGCCCTCTTAATGCATTGGAGCCTAGCTTGAAATTCCCTAGCCATCATGGCCCGGATGTTCTGACTGTTCTCCATGGTTTTGAAATTGACACCAGTGCAGTCAAGGCTCCGACGACGCTGATGCACGTCCACGTCATTGATGCTGTGCTTAAAAAAGAAGCAAGCCGAGAAGATATTCTTAAAGCTTTTGCTTCCAAGAGAAGGATCCTTACTGTGTCAGGGGCAAGAGGCATAGTTTCAACAGCCCAGATCATGGATTTAGCGAGAGAACGTGGAAGAGACAGGTCTGATATGTATGAAATAGCAGTATGGGAAGAAAGCGTAAACTTAAAAGGTAAGAAACTCCATTACATGCAAGCTGTCCATCAGGAAAGTGATGTGGTTCCTGAAAACATTGACGCCATAAGGGCGGCCATAAACTCCATGGGGAAGGAGGAGTCTATAGAGACCACAGACAGGACAATGGGCATTGGAAAGTTGGTGGATTGATGAGTGAACAGAAGGAACAGAAGAGATACACAATAGAGGATCTTCCTGGGGTCGGTGAAGCTACAGCCGAGAAACTTAGGGAAAACGGATATGACGATATAATGACAATCGCTGTCGCGTCACCAAAGGATCTATCTGAGGTTGCCGGGATAGCTGAGGGAAGTGCAGTAAAGATAATTGCGGCTGCAAGGAAATATGCAGACGTAGGCAATTTTGAAACCGGTGAACAGATACTTGAGAAGCGCCGTGAGGTCAGCAAGCTAACGACTGGAAGCAAGAATCTTGATAACCTCCTCGGAGGAGGCCTCGAAACCCAAGCAATAACTGAATTCTTTGGTGAATTCGGATCTGGAAAGACCCAAATAATGCACCAGCTGGCAGTGAATGCTACCACTTCTCCGGAGATGGGGGGATTTGACAGTGATGTTCTCATAATTGATACTGAAAACACTTTCAGGCCGGAGAGAATCATCCAGATGAGCAAATTTAAAGGCCTCGACCCGGACTCTGTCCTTAGGCGCATTCATGTAGCGAGGGCCTATAATTCACATCATCAAATCCTGCTGGCAGAGAAGGCCCAGGAGCTCGCAAAGGAGTTTCCAATAAGGCTTCTTATCGTTGACTCACTTACATCTCACTTCAGGTCTGAGTACATGGGGCGCGGGTCTCTTTCAGAAAGGCAGCAACTTCTGAACAGGCATATGCATGAGCTTCTGAAATTCGGGACAATCAATAATGCAGTGATCGCAGTTACCAATCAGGTTTCGGCCAGGCCAGACGTGTTCTTTGGAGATCCGACTGCACCAATTGGCGGAAACATCGTTGGCCACACTGCCACCTTTAGGGTATACCTCAGGAAAAGCAAAGGCGGAAAGAGAATCGCCAGGCTTATTGATTCTCCTTATCTTCCAGAAGGAGAAACAGTTATACAGATATCCGAGGACGGCGTCTCAGACGGCGTTTAAAGTAGGTAATATATGTGGAATTACATAACGGAGAAATTTAAAAAATACCCGTCCCAGCAGAAGGTGCTGATCAAACTGATCTCGCTGGGTTTAAAGGTTCTTAAGGATTACGAGGGAGTCCCCAGGATCTATTGTGGGGATGTTGAGGTTAAGGCGTCTGCAATTGCAGAATCCCTTGACATAGATAGAAGGGCGGTACTTGAGGTGCTTAACAAAATAGTGAACGACGAAGAACTAGCTTCTTTTTATAGTGACCTGAGCCCTGTCCCGGATTTTAGCAAGGTAAGCACCAAATTGGGAATGGGGGTCATCCAAATAGTTCCCACGTCAGCAAAGAAGCCGGGAATAATTTCAGGGATTTCTGCAATCATTGCGAAGCATGATATCAGCATCAGGCAGGTAATAGTTGACGATCCGGAACTAGTGGAAAATCCAAAGGCAACCATAGTCACAGACGGTCCAATTCCCACTTCCTTGCTTCCAGAGCTAAGGTCTGTCCCAGGCGTGGACGCCATAGTTATACTATAGGATTGGAATTTTGTCAATAGATATGTCTTCTGGCAGTGAACTGACAACTCATCTTGGCAAAGGCATGCTGCCCTCATACACGCGATGCCAATCTTGGAAAAGTCTGTTTCCAGAAGAGCGGATCATCAATGAAATTGAATAGATGATGCTTTCCTGGCCTTTCAGCATTGGGAGAAAACTCATATAAAGTCTTCCAGTTTTCCCTTATAAAAAATTGAGATTATTTCACTTTGCTTTTTTTCAAGTTCATCTAAAGACTCTGCACCGACATTGACGTGGCCAAGCTTTCGCCTTTTGCGAACCTCATCCTTTCCATACCAATAAACCCTAGTTTCATTAATGCCAAGGATTCTGCGCAGTTCTTCCTGGCTGAGGCCCTTGCCTATTAGGTTAACAATACCACTGATCCTGTACTGTACAGGCTTTGGAGCTGGCAATCCCAAAACGATCCTGTCGTGAAGCTCAAATTGGGACATTGAAAATCCGAGCAGGGTGTGGTGGCCTGTATTATGTACCCTTGGCGCAAACTCATTTATCATGCATTTGCCATCCTTCACAAAGAATTCCACACCCATTACGCCGACGTAGTCGAGTGCTTTGACAAGTTTCTCAGCCACATCTGCCATGCCGTAATCCTCAATTGGTGCCCTGTTTAGAAGGAGCATGCCTTTTAAATTGAGGTTGTAAGACGGTGGATAAGCGATAACCCTTCCAGACCTATCCCTTGCAACGATTATCGACGACTCAAAGTCGTATTTCACAAATTCCTCGACTATGTATTTAGCATCCGGAATCCTATTGGGAAGTTTGCCATCAAGTATGTGGTATTGTCCCTTTCCGTCGTATCCCTCTGTAGCCTGCTTTATAACCGCATTTCCCATTCTAGCGGCAATTTTAAGCGCGTCCTCGCCGGATTCTGCCACCTCATATTCTGCCGTTGGAAGTTTATGCCGCATAAGAAAGCCCTTTTCAAGGGACCGATCCCTTTTTAGTTCCACGCTCAAAATATTTGGGAAAAGTTTTTTGGCATCTGCCGCGTATTCAAGCACCTTTCCGTCCACATGTTCGAATTCAAACGTAACCGCATCGCATGAATCAACAAAATTCCTGTAATCTCGGTATTCGAAAGAACTGTCTGCAAGGCGCCCTGAAGGTGACATCCTGGTCTTATCTATGACAGAGAACTCTATGTTGAGTGGGCGGCCCTCAAGAATCATCATCCTGCCAAGTTGCCCTCCCCCGATTATACCAAGGATCATGGCAGTCTGGTCCCCTCAACTTCACTGCTCATTTTATTCATAAACGCCTCAAGCCTCATCCGGAGATCGGGGTTTGACACTGCCAGAATCCTGACAGCAAGCAGTGCAGCGTTCCTTGCCCCGCCTATAGCAACCGTCGCTACAGGTATGCCATAGGGCATCTGAACAATTGACAGCAATGAATCCATGCCGTTCAAATTACGTGAGGGAATGGGAACACCGATCACAGGAAGCGGTGTCATAGACGCAGTCATCCCCGGAAGATGGGCAGAACCACCCGCACCAGCTATGATGACCTTCAACCCTCTGGTGATGGCTGTGTGGGCATACTCCCGCATCAGATCTGGAGTCCTATGAGCTGATATGACCTTGACCTCATGATCCACCCCAAACTCCTTCAGGAGATCGGCAGCATCCTTCATTACATCATAATCATTCTTGCTACCCATTATTATACCAACAGTGGGCATGGATTCTGATTGCAATATCCGTATTAATAATAACCGTCTGCATTTTTGATTAAGCTGTCAGCATCCATCTTGTTCCTTATGGTTCCGGATGCAGCCTTTCTTATTCTGCTCATAATCGCAAGACCAGCCCCCCTCTCTTCAAAGCTGTGGATTATGGCTGCTCCCTCTTCGGCTTTTTCGAACCGCCTGAAGGAAGAGAAAAGCTGGGCAGAAGCCTCATTGTAATTGTCACCAAGTGGCAAGCATCTTATCGCACTTTCACGAATTAAGCTTTCGAGCCCTATTGCAAGAACGTGCCCTTTAAATCTCCTGTCTTTAATGATGTTCATGAAGAGATTGATATCATCGCATACAAAAAGGGGTTTGTTGGGGGAATAATGCCTGTATTTCATCCCCGGGGCTACAGGATCTTCTGAGCTGGCCAAGCCTCTTGCAACATCTGAAACAGTGACACTGCCGAAAAGCCTTTCAAGCTCTTCGACAGGAAACGATCCAACTCTATGCACGACAGCTCCCTTTTCCGAGACTTCAATAATGGTGGACTCAATTCCATATCTCAGGGTGCCAGAATCATAAATCAGGTTAACCCTCCCGTAAAGTTCTTCTATGGCGTGTTTCGAGTCTGTTATGCTTGGTCTTGTTGAGATGTTGGCACTAGGCGCTGCGATGGGCCTGCCTAGGCAGTCAATAAGATCCAGCGCCAGCCTATTAGCAGGCATCCTGACAGCAACAAAAGGGGATTTGCCAGTCACTACACGATTTACCTTTCCTGATTTGGGGAGAAGCACCGTGAGAGGAGCTGGCCATATTGAAGCCAATTTTGCCCTTAGGTTTTCATCTATCCCCTCTGTCAGATCGCTCAGCATATCAAATTGGGAAATATGCAGGATCAGAGGGTTATCCTGGGGCCTGTTTTTGACGTGAAATATCCTTTGGCATGCTTCTGGGTTGGTGCCGTCGGCACCTAAGCCATAAACGGTCTCGGTAGGAAATACCACAAGGCCTCCATCGAGAAGGATTGAAGCACCCCTCCGGATATGTGATGGGTCAGGGTTATCCATGTCGGTTTTCAATATCTCTGTATACATTGCCAGGGGTTACGTATCCATTTAAGGTTTTATCCTTTTCCCTGTTTGCCTCAGAAATCAAAATATACGAAATACAGAATCCCGCTCACGATGAAAATTATTTCCTATGACATCGACCTGACATTCAAGCTTTTGGATCTCACCTATAAAGGAAAAGAAATAATTAGGATAAACGCACAGGACGAACCTCTCTTCCTCAACGCAGCTGATTTGGAAATAGATTCCATTTCCGTGGATGGTTCAGATCTGAAATTTGATGTTGTACCACAAGAAGAAGGTGTGAGGACACACCAAAGGATCAGAGGGGAGAAAACCGTTGAAGTAAAGTTCAGCGGAAAAGTCAGTGAAGCTTTGCAGGGAATTTATGCGGCCAGGTACAAGGGTGGCCTGATGATTTCAACCCAGTTTGAATCAACCGGTGCAAGGCATGCATTTCCCTGCCTTGACAACCCTTCCTATAAGAGCAAATTCAGCATTTCCATTACTGTTGAAAATGGCTGGGAGGTTATTTCCAACACTCCAGTCAAATCGAGAACACCTGTATCTGGCGGGGTAAAGTTTTCCTTTGAGGAAACTCCGCCCATGTCGACATATCTTGTTTACATAGGCATAGGAAAATTTCACACCATAGGTGAACCATATGGAGGGAAGGAGATCATTCTTGCTGCTCCCGAAGGAACCTTTAAAACTTCGAATTATCCTGTCAAAGAAGCAGCCCTGTTCCTTTCCCACTATGAGGACTATTATGATTTCCCATATGTGCTCCCAAAGCTTCACCTGATATCTGTCCCAGAATTCGCAGCAGGTGCCATGGAAAACTGGGGAGCCATAACCTTCAGGGAGATTCTTCTACAGGTATCCGATTCAACCAGCGATATAACAAAGCAAACAATTTCTGAGGTTATAGCCCACGAGATCGCGCACCAGTGGTTTGGCGATCTCGTTACAATGGAGTGGTGGAATGATCTGTGGCTCAACGAGAGCTTTGCCACATTCATGTCATACAAAGCTATTTCACAGATAAAGCCAGAATGGGATCCCGTAGGGGATCAGATATTCCTTAGAACCTCAGGTGCTTTGAAAAACGATGCCCTCAAGGCATCCCACCCCATAGACGTTGAGGTCAAGAACCCTGATGAGATCGCACAGATCTTCGATGAGATCAGCTATGGCAAGGGGGCAAGCATCCTCAGGATGATTGAGGGATATGTCGGCCGTGACAACTTCAGAAATGGCATAAGGTCATACCTGAAGAAATACCAGTATTCAAACGCAAAGGGAAGTGATCTGTGGAGATCCATAGAGGAAGCATCTGGCATGCCTGTGTCACGAATAATGGAAGCATGGATAAAACGTAAGGGCTATCCAATCATAACTGCTAAGCTGGATGGGGCGCTTCTGAGCTTGAAGCAGAACAGCTTCCTTTTGCTTGGTTCCGAAAAGGCCCAGCCTTGGCCTATTCCGCTCACAGCTAAATATGGGAATCGCATTGAATCAATGGTTTTCGATGATCAGGAGGCAAATCTGGGAGGATCTGGACTTGTTGTCCTGAACGTTGATTCAACAGGGTTTTACCGTGTGAATTACTCCTCTGATATCTTTGATGCAGTGACAGAAAACTCTGCACGCCTTTCTTCTTATGAGAAGTGGGGGATAGCCAACGATCTCTACGCTCTTTTCCTCTCAGGTGCCCTTACATTCAGGGAATACAGGCGCAGAATAAGGCGCATCTGGGAAAATAGAGATTATATCCTGATTCGTGAAATATCATCCCAGCTTGATGATCTCTTCCTAGTTGCACCTGAGAACCGCAAGGTGGAAGAAATGATACGGGAGTTTTACACCATCCACGCGGGGCACCTTGGTGAAAAGGTGGATGGGGAGCCGCTGGATAAAAGCATTGCAAGAATAGCCCTGCAGGGCGTTTTCTCTTATATAGACATTGATTTTTCAAATTCACTGGCTGGGAAGTTCCAGGATTATTTCTCGCTTGATTCAGACATTAGATCCTTGGTTGCCCTTTCATTCGCAAGGTCTGGTGGCAGTTTCAGATCCCTAGCTGAGAAACTTTCAGCCGCCAACACAGATGAGGATCGCACGAAGATACTCTCCGCCATGGGCTGGCTGCAGAACCCGGGAGACGTTCAGGAAGCAATGAAGCTGATACGCGAGGGTGGCGTAAAAAGGCAGGACGTTGTGAGGTTTTATACAAGCCTGGGGGTCTCGGTAAGAAACCGCGGGATTTTCCTTGAGAACATGGAGGACATAGTTAGGGAACTTTCAGAGATATTCGTTGGTTCCAGGACCCCTGCAAGGGTTATTGAAACAGCAATACCGCTTGCTGGCATTGGAAGATTCGACGAGGTTAAATCAAGGCTGAGGAAGATTGAAACTGACCTGATCTCTGCAGGAATAAAGAAATCGCTGGAACTTCTGGAAGTCAACGAGAAAACGAGGAGAAGGATCAGATAGGGCGTAGAGATTGCAGCATGGGCGCCAGCGCCCAATCATCTTTTCCGAGGAAGCAGCATGACGGGATCAGGGCATCTCCTTGTTTTTCTTGATCCTCTTTTCGTACGTTTCAAAAATGCGTGCAATGCACTTCCCAAAATTCCAGTCAAAATCGTTGACTGACATGGTGAAATGTCCGCCAAACAGGCGGGTTCTTACAGAATATTTCGTTCTTCCACCCGATTCGTACTTTGCCACATGTACTAGAAATGTTCCATTTCTTATGCCGGCCAGTTTGGCCAATCTGGAGATGAATTTTCCCGCTTCAAAGAACAGCTCATCGTAGAGATCATCGTCATAGGGTCCAAGGCCAGATACTTGTATCAGTACACCCTTGGATTTATCAGTGCTTTCTATGGCATGAAGGATATCACTTACCCCTACTACTCCGATGACGCTCTCTTCCCTGTTTACTACAGGGACTATGTGAATCCTAGAGCTTGCCATAATCTCAGCGGATTTTGTTATCTTTTCCTCCGGAAAGACTGAGACTGGCATGTCCATGAATGATCCTGATGAAACCTTGATGGGTTCCCTATTGCCAGCATAATCCTGTTTTCCAATCCTTTCTTCCGATCGGCTTATGGAAG
>JAVZLI010000029.1:0-8723 GCA_038883835.1 Thermoplasmataceae archaeon | reverse complement strand
TTTCCAGAGCATAATGGACAGGGCCAACCATCTTGGCCTTTTCGCAGAGGAGATAGACTTTGACACAAAGGAACAGCTTGGCAACTTTCCTCAGGCCATCACACATCTTGGAGTGATTAGGTCAGCCGTCATGCTGAACACTGTTTACAAGAACGGCACTAAGAAGCCAATGCATCTTTAATTTCCTTGTCTGAGCTCATTTGCTCATTTTTACGGAGGTGGAAACCGCTTATTAGCCACCTGAAAATAGAAACCTATGCGCGGAACACTGAGAATATTCAGAACTGATAGTTTCCTGCCTTCTGTTGCATCCCAGCTTATAGAGGCAACATGGATGGATTCGGAGATTCTGCATCTTCTAGTCTCTGACGGGGTGATGTTTGATCCCAGGGCGATAATACCATCACAGAGAATGGAGAATGTTCTGGTCCAGAGGGTGCTGACAAGTTACCAGCTTGAAAAGATACTCATGGATTCTGACAATTTTCCATTCTACATCTGTGCATCATCATCTGTGATATCATCCTGGAAGCTTCAGAGCATTGAGGCAATAAATGAGATAATGAGGATAAAGAGCTACTATCATGGATGCAGGATCACATTTCATATAGTTGGCCCGCCAGGTGTGTTTCAGATCCATCTCAACGCATCTTACATAACACCCCATGTGGCAGCTCCAGACGGTGGAAATCTTTATGATTATCTTGGTGGGAGGTGATGGAATGGGGAGGACAGTTCCAACCATGAGGCAATCACTTGAGATGATATCCCAGATGGTAGCTGGGATGGACAGGCATGCAACAACATCCGAATCTGTGATTATTCGGGAAATAGCCCTAATGGGGCGAAAACATGCACCAGAGGCATCCATGTCTGGAATGGATCCTGAGTTCGCATTCCTGATATCTGTGGCCATTGAGATGCAGAGACACATAATGGAACTGAAGGCTGCCATTAATGAGAAATGAAACCATAATCAATGCTACAGGGACGGACAGCATCACCCTCTGGAGGATGACGGGTGGAAGGATCAAGTTTACCAGGGAGAGAAACAATACCTGGATCTTTGTCTCAGGAGACCCTTACGATATTGATACACTTTCCAGGCAGCTGGATGCCAGTGCATATAATTATGAGTTCCACACCTCAAGGGACATCTTCGGGCCTGTGAATGGTGTAAGAATATACCTGAAACCCTCGGAGATCGGGAGGGCAGTGCGTGCAATAGAGGCCATAGGATCTGGCAGGAAGTACAGGATATTCAATGCTGACATCAATGTTCGCCTGAGGTACATGGCGGAACGTGGGCTAAAATTCTTCCACATCGATTCACCACTGGATCCTGATCCTGATATTCCCTGTGTACGCATCGATGGGCGGACTTCTCTTGGAATTCCATGGAAGATCTCTGTGGATGGGCATCCATATGTGGAAATTACAACCTCAATTCTCGGGGACATCTGGGATCGGATTTCAGAGAGCATAGTTGTCATTTACAGCAACAGGGATATGTTCTTCCAAAAGGTTCTCCAGAGATTGGAAGCCCTCGGGTTCAGGGGATCAGGAACAGCATCAGGCGGGCATGAGGTCATTTCCTATGGTAGAGTGTACAGGAGCAATCCGCGGGTGTGGCTGCCTGGCAAAATATGTATAGAGTCATCATCCTTTGTCTATTCTGAAACTGGAATCGAAGGCCTCATGGAGACATCCAGAACCTCAGGCCTTCCAATGGCTGATGCCTCAAGAGTCACGACAGGCACAGCAGTATCAGCAATGGAGGAGTATATAGCCATAGGGAATGGGATACTCATACCTCTCTACAAGGACGATCACGAAGCACGAAAAAGTGCAGCTACACTGGCACGCACAGACATGGGAGGCATGGTGTTGCAGCCAGATCCAGGTATATATACAGATGTGTACGAGATAGATTTTTCTTCCATGTATCCAAGCATAATAGTGAGGTATAACCTTTCTCCTGAAACTCTTGGCTGGGAAGGAGATTATGGAATTCCAGGGACTCCATATTTTATCGACATGAAAAGAAGAGGATTTCTGTCAATGGCCCTCGATCATCTTCTGAAAAGGAGGCTTTTCTATAAGGCGATAAAGGATAGATCAGAAACGTTCAGAAGAAGGGACGCTGCCCTGAAGTGGATGCTTCTAACATCCTTCGGGTACACAGGATACAAGAATGCGAAATTTGGAAGGATTGAGGTGCATGAATCTGTGACGGCCATTGGCAGGGACATCCTTCTGCGATCTGCCGGGATAGCGAGAAAACATGGATTTCAGGTTATACACGGCATTGTGGACTCCCTTTGGATCAGGGGAAGTGGAGACGTGGATGCCGTGATTGAAGAGATAAGGTCAGAGACAGGCCTTGATCTGGTTCTGGATGGACATTACAGATGGATAGTATTTTTACCTGCCAGGTCTGGCCTTGGAGCTCTAAACAGATACTTTGGCCTCAGGCATGACGGCAGCTACAAGGTCAGGGGCATAGGCCTGAGAAGGAGGGATTCACCACCACTGGTGAAGAAGTTTCAGATGGATCTTCTGGATGCGATACGGGATTGCCATGAGCCCTGGATCATCAGAGACAGGTTTCCCGACCTCTTAAGGATAAAATCAGAATACATTCGCCACATAGCATCCTATCCGAGGGATATGTACAGAATAACAATGCCCGTAAATAGGCATTCAGATGAGTTCAGGGTAAGGACCCTGAACAGGGCTGCCATCGAAACTGCCCACAGGGGGAAATATTTTCCAGACGTTGGTGAAACCATAAGCGCTGTTGTCATTTCTAAGGGATCCAGGGAGCTTGATCTGTGGGATGCATATGATACGATAGACACAAAATATTACAGAGATCTCATAGAAAGGGCATTTGAGCCCTTCATGTACCTTGCCGTATACTCTGGCTGGCAACAGCCCCATGCAACTCCACTTTACTAGGATCTGCCCATCATTACCAGAATTTTATCCTGAAGCACGGAAACAGGGATGTCATTAATGCTGATCATCTTTGAGACGCCCTTCCTATCACCCTTTCCCATGATCCTGCCCTCAATCAGCCCCACGGTCTCAAGGCGCCTCAGGATCTTGTATATTTTGGACGACTCTCCAACCCGTTCGCCAAACTCCTCCTCGAGCGACCTCACCTCCTCTATAACCTCTGAGGCATCACAGCTGGGGAGGCCCTTCAGGGTCCTGCACACTGCAAGCAGCACTGTTAAATCGTCCCTGTCAAGCTCAGCAAGCTTGCTTTCAGTTACATAGGGGCTTATCATGGATTTTGCACCACGAACGTCATCAATTTCAATTGATTCTGATCCCCTGTAACTGCACATGTAGGCCGATTTTTGCAACAACTCTATGGCAACCCTTGCACTGCCAAACTCTCCTGCAACCTCAGCCATGTACTCAAGAACCGGATCGCTGTAGGCATCCGGCATAAGCGCGAGGCGCGCTCTCTCCCTGATAATATTAAACAACTCTTCCTTGGAATATCGGTTGAAGAGTATTGACGAGAATATGCCAACTGATTTTCTGTCCCGTTCTGTAAGGTACATTGATGGGTCCTCCATGGATACAAGTATTGTGGAAACGGGGCTATCATATATTTCATGAGCACGCAGGAGGTTGTATAGCCCATCCTTGTCAAATTTCAGGAGATTTGTTGTTTCATCCAGCACGAGAAATATATTCTTTCCCCTGTCCTCAGCAATCTTCCTGAATGCGCGGAAGATCTCCACATAGCTCATGGATTTTGCTGGAAGTATCTTTCCAAGTTTTGAAAGCGAATCCACCAGGACAGATCTCATATTCCCAAAGGTAAGCGTATTTTCGTAAATGCCGATAACGCCATTCCTCTCCCGTATCAGGTATTTCAGGGTTGAGGTCTTTCCTGTCCCGGAATCGCCATAGACCAGAAGGTTAGAGGACACACCCATTCTGAGCGGTTCTATCAGGAGCTTGTCAATTACCTCAATCTGCTTGTCCCTGAACCTGAGTTTCTGGGGGACGTAAGAAAAATCCAGAGGCTCGGCATTCCTGATGATCAACAATCTACCTATTGCATGTTGATTAAAATAATTTGACGCCAGCACCCGGCAATCATGCGCCACTTATGGATGCAAGCGTGTTGAATTCCTGTTTCTGGTCTAGCCCCCACCGTTTGACCTTCTCTATGTCCACTCCCCTCTTTCTTGCCATAGATTCAACAAACTTCATCATCAGGAGCCCGCCACCAGAGATAAGGGAACCAGTCCCAATGCGGGCAAAGATATTTCCGTGGGAATCCCTGAAACCATCCCTGGCAGCCATCTTCGCAAGATGTCTGTAGGATGCGTAATATACGGCAAGATGGTCCGGTGATAGCATTTCCTTGTTGAACGTCCTCGATTTTATCCTTCCCAGGGGCACGTTTACCAGAGGCGTGACTGTGAACTCAAAGGGCCTGCCATGCGAATAGGAATTGCTGAGGCGGTTTATCAATGCAATTGTGTCCCACTCATCCTCAACAGTTTCTCCCTGCTGCCCAACCTGAATCGTGAATGCTGGTCTCCAGTAGTTCTGGGTCTCAACAAAAACTCCCTGCCACACGATTTCCTGCCAGGATCCATCTGGGCCTATCCTTAGAGGCAGAGTCTTGTTTGGCATATGCTTTTTTGCAAGTTCTTCGCTGCCTGTCTCAAGGCCAGTCTGGACACCTATCCAGTTTTTGGGGCCCGCCTTGAGTATCTTGGAGAGGCGTGCCATCATGTCAGGATAACCTGCAGGGATGGAGATTCTGCCATGGGTCGGGTTCGATGTGTTTACACCCTTGACACCCATTACAGCAGTGAAAAGTTCCTCGAGAGCCTCACTGTTAGGTTCGAAAAATGATCCATGCTTGTACCCGAATATCTCATCAGAGTGGAGCCAGGCATTATCAATGTTGCCTCTGAGATTCACCTTGATTTCGTTAAGTATCCGCTCAATAGAATTATATCTTAGCGGCCTCAGGGTGACTTCACAGAAGTCGCAACCTATTCCGCATCCCCTCATTACCTCAACCATACCCTTTGTGGCAGGATTAACGATCTCCGGTATATCCTCAAGCCTGGGGTACGCAGATTTTGTTATTCCGCGGGCAAGGAAGAGGTCATCCTTCTTAATCACCTTTCTGAAGTTTTCATCGTATGTAAGATATCCCTTATAGAAGAGGGTGCTATCAATGCTGTCAGAACTTATCTGCTCAAAGAGTATATCCGCTATATCGTCACTTTCTCCCTGGAAAATATAATCAAAATTGTATTTGTCTATCTCGTCCCTCAGAACAGTGAACTCCCAGACACCAGGGCCGCCGACTATCAGCTTAGCCTTCTTTCCGGCCCTAAGCCTGTTGATTTTGTCAATGAGGGCATCCCACTCCCTTCTGACCCACGCCATCATTTCCCCACCGAACAGGGCGTAGTATGACATTGTTGTCGGTCCAGCCCCAAGGGGATCCATGGTGGAGACACCTATAATTTCTGTGTCATCCTTAATGAAGTTTTCAAGATAATCCTCATGCGCCACTGCAACATCCTTCTTCGGGAATCTCCTGAGCAGTGCAGCCTCAAGCTTTCTAAGTGCGTATGGTGCGTACACAAGTTCGCCATTGGGCAGGACGGGAGGCGCTGGCCCCTTGAGGAACTTGTAAATCGGGCCAGGAATAGACTGGCTTGGCGCGCACGGAAGGAAATCAAGTAAAGGGAAATTACGATATTCGTAACTTAGTGTTGTATCCGATACAAGCACAAATCGAGTCATATCACCATCTTTGAGTATCTATGACAAATTAATTACATTGATAAACATTTTGTCTTTTCATTCAATAAACTATGCTCTATGCAGCTCTACAAATCGATCAGGCTAACATTTTAGAGTTATGTAAGCCTTCTCAGCAATATTAGTGTTGGACTGGAAAAAAGTAAATTACCTGCCATGATACAGCAGGCATGTCAGTTGACATCACAGTGCAGGATGGGTACAAGGTCATAAAGGGTATAAGGATATATTACAAGATATTCAAGGCAAAGGAGGAAAGGGCAAAGCTTCTTACCATGCACGGCGGCCCCGGAATGTCACATGATTACCTCCTTCCCCTGAGTGATCTTGCACAAAGTGGAATCACCGTGATCTTCTATGACCAGTTTGGATGCGGGCGTTCTGAAGAACCTGAACAAAGCAAATTCACGATTGATTATGGAGTGGAAGAGGCAGAGGACCTGAGGGAACAACTTGTCGGGAGCGAAAAGGTATTCCTCTTTGGGTCGTCATATGGCGGAGCCCTGGCGCTCGCCTACGCTGTGAAGTACCAGAGACATTTGAAGGGGTTAATAGTTGCAGGGGGTCTTGCAAGCGTGCCTTTGACTGTCAGGGAAATGGACAAACTTATAGGCAAGCTCCCTGAACCGCACAGGAGCAACATCAGGAAATACGGTGCATCCGGCGAATTTAACAATCCAGAATATGTTGCTGCAGTGCAGTTCTTCTACAGGCAGCACTTACTGAGAATGGACCAGATACCCCCTGAGGTTCAGAAATCTCTTGAATTTGGAGAAGAGAGAAATGTCTACCGCATCATGAATGGCCCAAACGAATTCACGATCACAGGTACCATCAGGAACTGGGATATAACTGACAAGATATCTGGCATCAAGGTTCCAACGCTCATAACTGTTGGTGAATTCGATGAGGTGACTCCCGTTGTCGCAGAGGAGATACACAAGCATATCAAAAACTCAACATTGAAGGTATTCAACAACTGTTCGCACCTCACGATGTGGGAGGACCGGGACAGATACAATAAAACCTTGCTCGAGTTCATATCCAGCTATATTTAGGGCGTGATCTGAATGGTTCTTCTGCCCAGGCAAGAAGCATGAAACCCAGGAAGGGAGTCGCATCGGTTACGTTACAAGCCCTCATCTTCATGGTGCTTGGCAACTTCTCGAATGCCTCCTACTCTCCGCTTGCCCCCTTCATCAAGAATTACTTTTTGCTAAGCTCAGTCCAGCTGGGGCTTATAACAAGCGTGATTTTTTCTGGTGCGATGGTAGTTTCCCTTCTTTCGGGCCTTTTCGTAGACCGGTTTGGGAGCTCAACAGCAATAAAGATAGCTTTTGGCACCATATTGCTGGGGTCGTTTGTTAACGCCGTGGCCAGTTCCTACATTATCCTTTTGTTTGGATACTTTCTGATAGGCTTTGGATACGGCATCATAACCCCATCTACAAACAGGATTGTCATGGAAACTTACTACCCCGAGCACTCTACACCAATGGGTATAAAGCAATCAGGCGTTCCACTCGGAGCCTTAATAGCGGCCATAGTTCTGACATTTCTTGCGCTGCATTATGGTATCAAAGGAGCATTTCTAGCAATGGTAGCTGTTTCGGGGGCTGTATTTCTGGCTGTCAGAAGAAATATGAACAACGGTTCGGTGAGCTCCATTTCAAAGGGATATATTAGCGACCTGTTCTCAGGGGCTAGGGATCATATTCTCATCGTCATAAGCCTCGTGTCCATGTTTCTATCATGGGGGCAGCAGACCCTCCTCACGTATTTCGTTGTATATATGGAGTACAGGAATTACGCTGTGGGAATATCTGAGATTCTCCTTGCGGTGCTTCTTATGGGTTCTGTGTTTGGCAGAATTTTCTATGCCAAGCTTAGCGATATCCTCTTCAACAGAAACAGGGCTACTATGTTGGCCCTGATAATGGCACTCTCATCCGCTTCCCTGATCCTTCTGGCATTGTTGCCCACCAACATCGGATTAGATAGCCTTTTGGCTTTCTTCCTCGGCATGAATGTGGTTGCATGGAACGGCACATATGTCACCCTCATTTCTGAGATCGCGCCAGCGAATAAGATTGGGCTTTATAGCGGAATCAGCCTGATGATCCTCAATGTGGGCACGATAGCGGGCACACCGCTCTCTGGATGGATCATCGATGAAACAGGGTCCTACCTCTTTATGTGGATCGCAGTGGCACTATCACTCTCAATACTTTCCATCATAACGACACTTCCCATCGGCCGGATGGTCAGAGAGAGGCTTACATCCTCACTCTGACAGTGACTCTGGAGGAAGCACATTGCTCACTTGAATTTTCCATGAACTAAGTTTTGACTCTCCGTCCCTGACTATGTTAAAAAACTCAGGAAGAACGGCATCTGGGACAAGTGTGGCCAGTGAAAAGTTGCGTCCCTCCAGCCTCTGCTGCATTCCAAGGGTGACTATCTTCATCCTGGATGCCTCTTCGATCAGAAACTGGACAACTGGGTTTGAGAAAGCTGATTCGTATATTCTCTGGCTTGATGAAATGACACTCACATCACCCTTCTTGTTCTGGATGATATTATGCTTATCATAGAAGACTGCCCTGAATTCGTCTCCCAGCAAATACTTCAGTTCCCTCTCCCAGCTTACTCCCAATGATGTAATAACCTGATCCTGTGTTATATTCATGTAATCGGGTGGAACTACGGCATCAATTTCCACATATTTCAGGGGAACGATTGATGAGATTTCCTGAAAGGTGTCAATAATGCCATTGCTTTTTCCCATATAACGTATGGCTGGCCTGTCTAGTTCAGACTGAAGGTCACTTATTACACTTACAACTTTCCCCTTTTCTGCTGAATGAAACCTGAAATAAACATAACAATACCTGGGCATATAA
>JAVZLI010000028.1:0-8870 GCA_038883835.1 Thermoplasmataceae archaeon | reverse complement strand
GTTCTGCTGATATTCTTTCTGAATTTTCCCTTCATAATGGTTACCGCCATTGGGAACTTTGTGAAGCCAATTTTCATCGTCACAGTTCTGCATGGAGGGGCTATTGATATTTCACTGTCAGAATTCACTTATGCTGCCCTGGCAAGCTTGATGGGGCTTTTGCTCTCACATTTCCTTAAGGGCAGGGAGCTATTTATGTCATATTTATTTTATATTATTTATACAGCTGGGAGTTTTCTGATACCGTATTCTTCAAGCTTCCTAATGTACCTGGCTTTTCAAGCTGCACATGGAATCGGAAACCCGGGAATCAGAATTTGCCGGAACACCTTTGTAATGAAGAACATCAACAGGAACTTTAGCGGGAGATTTTTCGGGGCGGTTTCATTTGTATCAAACATAGCAAGGGTGTCATTGCTTTTATTTGCAATGGCAACAGTAAATATTATTGGCCCGGGGAAACTATTCACAGCCTCCGGATTCATTCTGGCAGCAGCACTAGCCGGTTCAACAATTCTTATAATGACTGGTAGGACGGGCGATTTCGTTATAAGGAAGATAGGTGACAAATCTGAGCCACAGGCTCATCACTTATCTTGAATTCCCTTATTTTCCTCCTGAATTTTATGGAAGGTTGAGCCAATTCTCCACAGATATTGATTCCAGTACACTATTCAATGCCATGGAAAAGAGGATCTGGTGATCAGATAAAACCAGATCTTGAACCAAAGACCGAAGCAGCAAGCCTCTGCATATCGCGATCCCTGTTAGCAAACAGGATCGGTATGCCCATTGAATCCCTGTAGTACCGTTCAACACCAAAATCCTCGAAATAGCCGTATCCACCGTGAAATTGCAGTGAGTATTTTGCAGCTTCTTTGGCCAGTGAAATGGCTTTTATTTTTATTTTGAGAGGATCGGCGCTGCCGGATTCGATTCCGGAAAGATAATTTTCAGCTATGTCAAGTTCACTGTGCAGCTCTGATAACCTGTATGCCACTGGGCTGAAGTCCTTGAGCTTCTCCCCAAACGTTGTTCTAACCTGGGTATAGCCAGTGGCCTTCTCTATGGAACCCCTTGATATTCCGAGGAGTATCGAAGCTATCTCTGCGTCAAGGGATTCGACAGCCACCAAAAGATCATCAAGGTTTTTGCCAAGGGGCTTGAAATTAGTAGTCTTGAACGCCACATCCTGAATCCCAAGCGGCCTCAGGGTGAAGGGTATGTTGGAAGTAATTACGTCAGGCCTGGCATTGACTAGGTAAAGTTCCCTTGATGTTTCCTCTGGCACTATGAAAGAATCGCACCAGGGAGCCATGAAGTTTCTCATAGTCCCGGAAATTGTTGAATTAGAAACCTTTGCAAGATTTGCGTTGATTTCATGGTCAAGCACAGGATTCAGGTAAACTGACATGATTTTCCTTCCTGAAAATACATCTGCCAGCTGGTCACTGTAGCTCTCACCCAGCAGCCTTGGGATGAGAGAGTTTGTCAGCATAAGATACACAGCCACCGATGGGCATGCTTTGCCGAATTCCTCAAGTATGGTGAGATAGCCAGATAGGCTCACGCCCGACCCCCCAAGTTTCTCTGGAGGCGCTGCGCCAAGGAAGCCCTGTGCGGCGAGTTCGCTAACCAGTTCGCGGGAGATTCCGCTCCGTTCAAGCTGTATTTCGTTGGGCTCTATGTGCCTCCTGATGAACTCAACAGCAGCGCTTCTAAGAATGTCCTGTTCCTCATTCATTTGGAAGCGCCCCCTTCATAAGATTCCTGGATACTATGAGCTTTTCTACCTCTGTGGTGCCTTCCCATATTTCCATGATCTTTGCATCCCTGTAAAATCTCTCGATGTCCGAGAAAATTCCGGCTGACCCTGTATATGTTAGCGCCTTTTCAGCAGCATAGGATGCTGTCTCCGAAGCATAGGCCTTTGCCATGCTTGTGAGAGTAGGATTAGGCTTGAACTGAAATAGATATGAAGAAGCCTTGTAGGTAAGAAGGCGTGAAGCCTCTATTCTTGTTGCTACCTCAGCAATTGCAAACTGGGCGTCCTCGTTAGCCGTTTTGCCTGATGACGCCAAAATTTGGTAATGGCTAAGAAGCCGGTCGAGGCTTCCCTGGGCGATCCCTATAGCCTGGGCGGCAACGTACACTCTGCTTATATTGAAGAAGGTCATCACATAATAGAATCCGCGCCCTTCCTCGCCAACAAGGTTCTCCTTGGGGACACGGACATTCTCAAGAACCAATTCTGCAGTGTTTGTTGCCCTCACACCCAGTTTTCCGCTCAGTTTTGTTCGCTTGAAGCCTGGCTGGTTGGCATCCACTATCAGTACGCTGAGGCCATGGTGCCTCTTGCTGTCGGGCCTCGAGGTGCGGACAAGCATAACAAAGAAATCTGCTATCTGCCCATTGGTGATGAACATCTTTGAGCCGTTCACCTCGTAATGATCACCCATGTCCCTGGCTTCTGTTTTTAGGCCAGCGACGTCGCTGCCTCCTCCTGGCTCTGTAACCGCCAATCCCATAATAGCATCGCCCTTCTGCACCCTTGAGAGATATTTTTCCTTCTGCTGATCGCTCCCGAAAAGCATTATGATTTCAGATCCGAAAAGGCCAACAGTAGCAGCTATGCCAACCCCTGGATCCACACGGCATAGTTCCTCTATGGTGACCAGCATGCTCCATGGATTTGAAAAGTCTATGAGTTTTTCACTGTAGGCGAGCCTCCTGATTTCATCAGGAAAATGCTCCTCCCTGTCATATTTTCCCGCAAGTTCCGGGGTTATGTATCTCCTTGCAAATTCCATGGCTTTCTTTCTTGCTTCTTCAATCTCAGTGGGAAAATCGAAATCCATTAAGCCGCCTCCACAAGAACTGAGAAACCTTGCCCTCCCCCTACACACAACGTTGCGATTCCTCTTTCAAGTTTCTTTTCTTTCAGCTCCCTGGCAAGCGTTCCAACCAACCTGGCTCCCGTGGCGCCCAGGGGGTGGCCTATGGCAATGGCGCCTCCATGGATATTTACCTTGCCAGGATCAATCATAAGGTCGCGCATGGCGTTAAGAACCACCACTGCGAAAGCCTCATTAATCTCCCAAAGGTCTATATCATCAACCTTGAGTTTTTTCTTTTCAAGCAGCTTCCTTGTAGCTGGAACAGGCCCAATTCCCATGATGCTGGGATCAACAGCAGCCCATGAAAACCCAGATATTTTAGCCAGAGGTTCGAGCCCATAGTCTCTTGCCTTTGACTCTGACATCAGAACAGCTAGAGAGGCTCCAGAATTAAGGGGTGATGAGTTCCCAGCCGTAATAAGGCCGTTGTTTGTGAACGCAGGTTGAAGCTTTGAAAGCCCCTCCATACTGGTATCTGGCCTTATGCTCTGGTCGGAGTCTATGGTTACCATATCGTTGCCATGCTCTACTTCTACGGGCAATATTTCACCACGAAAGTACCCTTCATTCTGCGCCTTTGACGCTTTTCTATGGCTCTCCAGAGAGAACCTGTCCATTTCGTCCCTTGATATGCCCTTTACCTTTGCCAGCTTCTCAGCAGTGAGGCCCATATTGTATGATGTGGCCATTTCATACTTTGAATATTCAGGTCTTAGGAGCAGTTTCATGTTGGGTTTGACATGAGGATTGTTATTCAAAGGAACATGTGTCATGTGCTCCATACCTCCTGCAAAAACCACTCCAGAATTTCCAGTCATGATTTCCATGGACCCGACAGCTATGGCATTCATTGAGGACGCACACGCCCGATCAAGGGCCATTGATGGGACCGTAAATGGCAAACCAGCGAGGAAAACTGGATGCCTTCCGCCATAGAGCCAGTTTTCATCTGCTTGTAGTGCTGATCCTGTGATGACGTCGTCTATATCAGAGGGTTTTATACCCGTGCTGCCAACAGCGTCCTTGATTAACAACCCCAGTGCCTCATCCATTCTCAATGAGTTGAAAACATCCCTCTCGGGGTCCGTTGGCCTAGCACGCGAAAATGCAGTTCTTTTGTAATGAACCAGGTAAACGTTTTCCTGCATGCCTATCACAAGATCAGTGAAGCTGCGCTTATATACATTTTCAGTAATCTTCCTTGTTCCTTGATATCAAACATCAGTTTGTATGAAAAAATATAAGCGATACAATTGACTCAAGAAGCGATTGCGATGCCATACAACATTGTGGTTTTGATCAAGCAGATCCAAGATATAGATCAGTTGAAGACCGACCCGCAGACTGGCGAGCCGTCGCTGCAAAATATTCCTCTAAGGCTTGAAAACCTTAGCAAGAATGCAATAGAGGCTGCCGTAAGACTGAAGGAAAAATATGGCGGCAAAGTCACAGGCATAGTATATGGAACTGAAAAAGCAAGCTCAGCCATGAAGGAAGCCTATGCTATGGGTGTGGATGAGGGATTCGTTATAACAGGCTATTCAGGGAATTTTCCTGAAGTAACTGCCCAGGTTTTGTCAAGCAAGATAATGGAGATTCCACATGACATTGTAATACTTGGTAATCAATCGGCGGACTCCTATACAGGCCTCATTGGAGGGATGCTTTCTCGAAGCCTCAAAATGCCTGTAATTGGAAACGCCGTCGATATTAAAGTTGAGGAGAGCAAGGTTTCCGCCAAGGTGTCACTGGAAACCATCGATCGAGTTGTTCAGGCGGATATCCCTTGCATAATTACCGTCGCCCAGGAAATAAATGAGCCTCGGCTGCCTGCAGTCCTTCAGATAATGGCTGCCGGCAGAAAGCCTATCAACGTGACCAAAAGCGATCTTAAGCCATCTAATCCGCCTCGAGTCATTTCAAACAGGGCACCTAAAAGCGACAGGCGCAGGATTGTGTTTGAGGATCAAGAAAAGGGCGTAGCTGAAGTTGCCAAAGTCATAAGGGAGGTGGTAAGGTGAAGATTCTTGCATTTTCCGATAATCCAGACATAATTGCCCAGATAGCAACGAGAATGAGATCCGCCTCGGAAATATACATTCTTACTGATAATCCTGAAAAGTGCCTAAAGCTTGGGG
Source organism: Thermoplasmataceae archaeon (assembly GCA_038883835.1). GTDB lineage: Archaea > Thermoplasmatota > Thermoplasmata > Thermoplasmatales > Thermoplasmataceae > UBA447. The sequence goes on along the minus strand of JAVZLI010000028.1, from coordinate 3,835 downwards.
CGAAGGAGGTGTTCCAGATTCAGGCGCCTTTGATGTCTGATTCTGTAGCTGATGCGATAACTGCTCTTCAGAAGTCCCACGGTTTTGATTTCATAATGATAGGGTCTACAGTGCTTGGCAGGGAGATAGCCGGTATGCTATCCATTGACCTAGCTATGCAGGTGAAAACCGAAATAACCGACATTTCGCAGAATGGAGGCCTTGTGGTGACCAAGAGGATGTTCTTCGGCGGAAAGACTGTGCTTGAGGAGGAGAGCCAGGCTAGAATATTGACAGTAATGCCTGGATTCGCTGAGCCTTCAATGGTTGACGAAGCTTCCCCAGTTTCGAAGGTGGAGCTGCCCCATTCCAAGCTGACCCTAAAGGAAGAGATGCCCAAGAAAGCTTCATCTGTTGACCTTGAGAAGGCCCAGATCATTGTGGCAGTCGGTAGGGGCATTGGCAGCAAGGAGGGCATAGAAAAGATTAGGCCACTTGTTGAAGCAGTCCATGGCGAACTCGCCGGATCGCGCCCAGTCTGCCTCGATTACAAGTGGCTTGGTGAGGACAGGCAGGTAGGGCTCTCTGGCAAGAAGGTTAAGCCAAAGCTATACATCGCCCTTGGGATCTCTGGGCAGATTCAGCATATAGCTGGGATGAGATCATCAAAGGTTGTAATAGCAGTAAACAAGGACAAGTCAGCGCCTATCTTTGAGGAGGCAGATTACGGGATAGTAGGCGATCTCTTTCAGATCGCGGCCAAACTCGCACAGGCAGTAAAATAAAACGCAACTTAAACCAGATTTTCCTTTATTATTTCAGCTATATCCCTTATTTCTACCCTGTTTTCAACGTTCATAGTCCTGGCTGCATCCTCTAGCATCGGCATGCAGAATGGGCATGCCACAGCTACCCTGGATGCCCCAGTTTCCATTGCCTGCTTTAGGCGTAATTGGCTGATGCTTACCTGATTCTCTACCCTATACCAGTAGTTCCCTCCACCGGCCCCGCAACACATGCTTTTCTCCCTGCTCTTCTCCATTTCTTTGAGATTTGATGTGGCGGAAACTATATTTCTGGTGTCCTCATATTTGCCATTTATCCTTCCAAGATAGCATGGGTCGTGAAGCGTGACGTCCATTGAGGAATTCTTCACCTTAAGTTTTCCCTCCTTGATGAGAGAAGATAGAAACTCGCTGTGATGTATTACCTTGGCCTTGAGGCCAAATTTCGGATATTCATTCTTGAATGTGTTGTAACAGTGTGGACATGCTGTTACCATTGTTTCTACATCATATGAATTCAGGGTCTCCACGTTCTGGAGGACAAGTTCCTGGTACCTGCCCTCTTCACCCATACGCCTGGCGGTCTCCCCATTGCATCTTTCTTCAGATCCAAGTATACCATAATCAACACCTGCTCTATTCAATAGGTCCAGAACAGTCCTTACGGTTTTGTTGTCCCTCGGGTCGAACGCCCCCATGCAACCTACCCAGTATAGAATTTTCTTGCCCTTTTCGTATTTTGGAGCAATGTCTAGCAGCTTGTCCCTGTCCTCTGGAGAATTGCCGAATGGATTTTGTGTGTTGGTGAGGTTATTGAAATACTGCACCTGCTGCTTAGTGGTCTGGTTTTCAAGAATCATCGTCTTCCTGAACTCGAGCACAAAGGAGTGGGGATCTATTAACACCGGGCATTCTTCAACGCACGCCTGGCACGTTGTGCAGGATAGCGCCGCATTGTTTGTTAGAACAATTTCTGAAACAAGATTGTCTGTTGAATAGACATTCTTCTTAACGTTCTGCACCACTGCCCTTGGGCTCAGGTCTGACCCAGAGAGGAAGGCAGGGCAAGCCCTTTCACATCTTCCGCAGTCAGTACATGCAGTGGCGGAAAGCCTCATGCCAAGTGGATAATCTCCTATTGTTCTGGCTCCAACTTTGAAATCAAAATTTCCTGTCGCTAGAGCCTCAGATAGAACAAATGGCGTTGGCATCCTTCCCCTTGGTTTTGGTTCAGTGGCGCCTATGCTAACAAGGGAGAGCACCATGTGCGAAAGCTTCGAATAAGGGAGGTATGCGACAACCACAAATGCTGTCAAAACGTGGGCAAGCCACAGGATACGGTAATACTGAACGCCTGCGGAATAACCCAGAGTTGCTAGAGCGAACAATTTGCTGAGGGGGTATTCTATAAACCTGTACTGGTCAAACGAAGCAGGAAGAAGGTAAATCTTAAGCGCACCAAGAACGAACCCTTCAATGGTTAGAGTGAAGAGGCCAAGAAGGATCCAGTAGTCCTCATAAACTGTTTCGAGCTTAACCTTCTTTCTGATTCTCCTGAGGAATGCCATAATTATTCCTGCTGCCAGAATTACGCCTCCAACATTTGCCCACACCTCAAAGTTAAGGTAAAAGGCGCCAACAAGGATGCCGCGGTGAATGAGTGGTTTAAGTATGTCATGCGACAGGAAAATCAATGAGGTGGCTATGAAGAGGATTAGTATGCCATAAGAGATGAGAACATGCATGATGCCTGCGTACCTGTTCTTGATGTTTTTCTGATGAAAGAATCCGTATCTAAGCATTCTGGACAATACCTGTTTCCAGTTATTCCTGAGGTATTTCCAGGCAACCGCCGGAGTGATCCCCATCTTCCAGTAGACCCGGTAAAATGAATAAAGAACGAATCCGAGTACTGCAAAGGAGAGGATATAATCTATAATAAGCTCAGCATCACCTATGAATGCTAAAGTTGGGCTAGAAATTACAGTGGTCATTCCACTATGAATCCCTAAGATCATATAATTATTGCATTCCAATGAAATCTGAAATCATTTATACCAATAGTTGATGTTCACAGGCTACATGGAGCCAAAGTCTAGCGATTATCCTGCGCCATACTGGAGATCCAGAAAGCATATATCTGTAGCCGTTGTTATTGCAGTAGTTGTTGTTTCGGGATCGTTCTTAGGTTTGGGCCTTGAGAAGCAGCAAACATATAATGTTATAGCGGTTGTTATGGATATCACTGTAAATGGAAAAATACTGCAGGAGACCAGCATGCAAAATTTCAGAACATACTCATCTGGGGACTTCAATATAGAGGTTTCTGTGCATAACCCATTTCAGTCCCCGATGCACCTTGTCTACATACAGAGCCAATCAAGCAATTACGCAATAGCATTTGCCACTGGCACACCTTTACCAGTAGTTATCCCTCCTGGTTCTTCATCTTCGTTCGTGATCAATGTACATTTCTTTGTGGGTGATTTTGCCGGATACCTAAACGTGGCAATATTTGGGACAACTTGAATATGATGGGATGTGAGGGTTGAGAGAGATGGATGAGGATGTTGATGTGACGGGCAGTGAGCTTATCCTCACTGTCATGAAAAAGGTACAATCTAGCCAGAAAATAACAATAGACCTTGCAAAGCTGAATCTTATCCTCTTTCTCATAGAGGGAGATGGGCAGGTGAGGTCTACGCTTGAATTTGTTGAAACTCCCGCCGGCCCAAGGAGCAATTTCGTTGCGGAATTCGTAAAAAACAATAAAAATATCATTTCAGTAAGGACAGCGAGGCCAAAGAAGAACGAGAAGGTTTCTGATTCTGATTACTTCAGGAAGCTTCAGCTGACAGAGGATGGAATGAGGATAGCTGCCAATGTCACACGGCTTCTTCCGGCAAGGTACGTGCGGATAATTGAAGAACTTACCGAACGTTGGATCGATCAGACCCATGGACAGATTCTTACCTACATATGCCTATTCTATCCGGATTTCTGCACGTCCATTGCAAAAAGGGGAAAACAACTCCTAGAAGGGAATTAAGCTATCCATAATATCAAACATT
>JAVZLI010000027.1:0-8998 GCA_038883835.1 Thermoplasmataceae archaeon | reverse complement strand
GAGGAAGATTGATGTCCGCGAAGGCGATATGATTTTCAAACCTCTTGGTCCAGACCTCCCAACACAGCTTCTTGCTGACCGCGGGGAGGCGATGAGTGTTCTGGATATTGAAATATGGAGAGACCCGGCAAGAGGAGACAAGGATGTTGTCATTTATCCAGATCACAATGAAATCACATTTTTCGGGTCAGGCTGGTATAACATGGTCCCGCTTGACAGTGCAATGCCTGCAAAGGATGCCATGGAGAATTATCATACAGGCTACAGGCGTAGCAAGGATGGATCATGGGAATCAGCAGATCTGCCGGGACTCAAAAGGCGCAAGGAATAATCGAAAACCCCAAAATGGGAAGGCTTAGGCAAATAATGTTTAAATGACCATCATATTACCACACGGTAACTCCGATGGATTTCAGGGCAAAAATTGTGACCTGGGATGAGATCGAAAGGTGGTGCAACAGGATCAGAGATCAGATCATAGGGAAATTCAGGCCGGACATTATAGTAGGGCTCTCCCGAGGCGGGCTGGTTCCAGCCAGGATTCTCTCGGACAGGCTCTGGATCAAGGATCTTATATCTATTAAGACGGAACACTGGGGCATCACAGCAACAAGGAGCGGGCAGGCAATCCTCCATGACCCAGGGAAGCTGAACCTTGAGGGAAGAAATGTCCTAGTTGTTGATGACATCACGGATACAGGGCAGAGCATGAGCCTTGCCTATGAATTTGTGAAGAAACAGTCTCCCAATGAACTGCGAACAGCCACTATGCTTCATATCACAAGATCAAAATTTATCCCTGATTATTACTCTGAAGTGGTGAATGAGGACAACTGGGCATGGTTCATATTTCCATGGAACGTTTACGAAGACCTGGAGAACCTTATCGGAAGAATCATCACCAAACCCATGACATTCACGCAGATCGAATCAGCCCTCAGGGACCAGTTTGATCTCAACGTTGGCTCCAGGCACCTGATGCAGGTACTGGGCGATTTCGTGACCTCCGGGAAACTCAAAAGGGTTGACTCGGGATACGCCCAAGTCAGCCCGGAACCACAATAGTCCCTGATGATTCAGATAATACCTGCTTCGCACGATCAAGGCTGCCTATAGATGCTACTTTCCCTGTTCTCTTGACAAAGTCCAGGGCAGCCTTAACCTTTGGCCCCATGCTCCCGCTTGGAAATTGTCCGCTATTGTAGTATTTTTCAAGATCTGAGGCAGTGATTCTGCCAATAGGCCTTGCCGATTCTGTACCGAAATTGAGAACCGCATTGTCAACATCCGTGAGTATTATGAATCTGTCAGCTTCAAGGATGCTGGCAAGAAATGATGAGGCTAGATCCTTGTCGATCACAGCATCTACCCCAACATACCCTGAAGGTGATCTTGCAACAGGGATGCCTCCGCCACCAGAGGCAATGGGCATAAACCCATCGTTGAGAAGCGAGAATATGGCGTTTCTTTCCAGAATATCTATAGGCTGCGGAGATGGGACGAGCCGCCTAAAGCCCTTCCCCCTTTCCTCTCTCATCTTCCAGCCGTTGAATCGTATTAATTTCTCAGCCTCGGCCTTTGTGTAGTATGGGCCTATTGGTTTTGTAGGGTTTCCAAAGGCAGGATCGTTCTCATCAACAAGTGTTCTGGTAACTATTGTAGCCGCCTCCTTGGATATGCCCTCAGCAATTCGAACCGAATCGTAGGCATTTACCAATATTTCGCCTATAATGCCCTGGGACATTGCACCGCATCCATGAAGCGGCATTGGCCTCACTGTTTCTCTTGCGGCCTCGTTCTGAAGGAGTATATTGCCAACCTGTGGACCATTGCCATGTGAGATGATTATTTCGTTTTCCTGTATTATTTCCGCCAATTTCTGGAATGCAGACCTGGCACGCCTGAATTGAGTATCGTAGGTTGCGTCGTCTCCACTTCTGAGCAGGGCATTTCCTCCGAAGGCTATTAGAATTCTCTGCATTGGATCACTGAAGAGGTAGAGTAATCCCGAACCTGTATTTAATGAAAATTTGCATGTTAAATTTCCACGCACCCAGGCAAAAAAGTGGATATATTAATGTGGGCGCTTGCGCTTTTACAAACATGTTAAGAAATACTTTGAGTTGGGTCACCGCTGAAATTGAAAGCATGAAGAACGCAGGAAGATTTGTTCCCATCAAGGTTCTTCAGAGCCCGCAGGGTGCATGGGTGAGGATTGAGGGCAAATCCTATCTCAACATGTGCTCAAACAATTACCTGGGGCTTGCAAACCATCCGGAAGTGAAGAAGGCTGCCATAGAAGCGATTGAAGAATACGGCGTAGGTGCTGGCGCGGTCAGGTCAATCGCAGGGACAAACGAGATACACCAAAGGCTTGAGGAAAAGGTGGCTAAATTCAAGCATATGGAGTCATCCCTTGTCTACCAGGGAGGCTTGCTTGCAAACTCCGGCACTATACCTGCGCTTGTCGGCAAGGAAGATCTCACGCTCAGTGAGGAGTTGAACCATGCAAGCATTATAGATGGCGTGAGGCTCAGTGGCTCTTCACGGGTTGTCTATAAGCACCTTGACATGAATGATCTGGAAAAGCATCTGCGGGAGTCGGGCACGTTTAGGAGAAAGCTGATCATTTCCGATGGCGTGTTCAGCATGGATGGTGACATAGCACCCCTCGATAGGATAATTGAGCTCGGTGAGAAATACGGTGCCATGTCCTATGTTGATGACGCTCATGGCGAGGGGGTCCTTGGAAGAAATGGCCGGGGTATCTGTGACCATTTCAACGTCTCTGACAGGATAGATATTGAGATGGGCACCTTCTCAAAGGCAATTGGTTCCATGGGAGGATTCGTAGCTGGGCCTGCCGAGCTCATAGAATACCTGAAAAGAAGATCAAGACCCTTTCTCTTCAGCAGTGCCCTGAACCCTGGCGACTCCGCGGCAGTCTTAAAATCCATTGAAATAATGGAACGTGACGATAGCTTGCTGAAGAGGCTATGGGAAAATTCCAGAATGCTGAAGGAAGGCCTGAAGGAAATTGGTTTCGATATAGGCAACAGCAAGACGCCCATAACACCAGTCATGGTTGGAGACGAGAATAAGACTCTTCAGCTCAGCCAGCTGCTCTATGATAATGAGAAGGTATTCGCATCTCCGATAGTTTACCCAACTGTTCCGGCAGGGACTGCCAGAATAAGGCTAATGCCGTCAGCAGTTCACAGCAAGGAGGATATCGAATTTGCCATAAGCGCCTTTGAGAAAGCCGGAAAAAAGCTGAAAATCATACGTTGATTGCGGCATGCAATTATGCCCTCCAAAACATATTTTCACATTATGATCCATACTCGATCGCTGAGAGGTCCGCTGTGGTAGATTTAGTGAGATTTCCGGATCCAGGAAGTGAAGTTCTTTTTATAGACGGGGTCAAGCTTGAGGGGGAAGTCCTTGACCGCCCCAATAGGTTTATCGTCAGGGTTATTCAGGGCGGGAAGCTGCTGGAGTGCCACCTCCATGACCCGGGAAGGCTGAAGGAATTAATATTTCCTGGCGCACGGGTTTTGATAAGGCCTGCCGGCGGCCTCCGGACAAAATATTCTGTGACCGCAGCCTGGAGCGGAAACCGGTGGGTGCTGACCGACACAAGGTTCCATAATCTCATTGCCCGCAAATTCCTCCCGCCTGAAGCCCTAGGAGAAGTTGCACTAGGCGGAAGCAGGATAGATTTCAGGATCGGAAACGCCTATGTCGAGGTAAAGGGCGGCACGCTCATCAAGGGAAATGTGGCATATTTCCCGGACGCACCGACGGCGAGGGGAGCCCATCACCTGCAGCTTCTATCTGATACGGTTGCTCGTGGTGGCAGGGCAATCCTGCTGATGTTGATATTCCAGCCTGATGCCGAATGTTTTTCGCCAAACCGCGAAACAGACCCGCTTTTTTCAGATCGCCTTGCGCACTTCCTGAGATCTGGTGGAGAGGTCATTGCAGTCAAGCTCGAGTTTCGGCATAACGGATCTGTGTTGTTTCTGGGAAGGATTCCACTCTGCCTGAGGTAGGTTTTTATTATAGCTGACAATACAGAATCCTGGGTTTTGGTTGCTTAGGTCACAGATTGGAAAAAAATGGAATTCCAGTCTGACGTACCGTTTTATTTTTCCCTCAGGGGCATCTCCATGAAAAGAATACTTTTGCTCGAGGATGGCACATATGTAGAGGGCAGGTCCTTTGGTTCACAGGCAGTATCATACGGCGAGGTCGTTTTCACCACCTCAATGACTGGATACCTTGAATCCATAACAGACCCATCATATAGGGGGCAGATTCTCATATTTGCATCGCCAACCATTGGGAATTACCCTATGGGTTTGGGAACCATGGAATCCGGAGAATGCCAGGTTGCTGGTGTTGTTACGCGGGATGGCCACGCTGTCCTTGGTGCTGGGGACCATTGGCAGGAGTTCGACCAATTCCTGCGGGACAACAATGTTCCCGGCATTGATCTGGTTGACACAAGGATGATAGTGAGAAAGATAAGGAGTAAAGGCGCCATGAGGGGTTGGATAACAGATTCAACTGGCGAGGTTAATTTTCCAGACCCCATGGACAAGGACTTGGTGGGGATGGTGTCAAGAAAGGCGCCTGAAGAGCTCCATGGATCCGGCAGAAGGAAAGTTCTCTTCATCGATGTTGGGACAAAGAACAGCCTGATTAAGGAGATGAGGCGCATTGCCTCCCTTCGTGTAGTACCTTACAATGCAAACTTCATGGATGAGGTAAGGGGTTGCGATGCAGTATTCATTTCCAACGGCCCCGGCGATCCTTCACACAGGTCTCTTGATGGCGTGAGGAAATTTATCAGGGAGATCGCCGGAGAGCTTCCATTATTTGGAGTCTGCCTGGGCCATCAGTTAATAGCTCTGGGCCTGGGTGGCTCTACAACAAAGATGAAATTCGGGCACAGAGGATCGAATCACGCAGTTACAGACGGAAGGAAAACCATGATCACAACACACAACCATGGATACGCGGTCGTGGGGAGCAGCCTCGCTGAAACTGGCCTAAAGGTCAAGCAGTGGGATGTTAATGACGGAACTGTTGAGAAATTGCAACACGAATCGCTCCCTATTCTTTCTGTGCAGTATCACCCTGAGGCTTCTCCGGGTCCGCATGATGCCAGAGTATTCTTTACGGAGATGGAATCTATAATGGAGGATTTCTGATGCCTCTTGATCCAAGCATCAAGAGTGTCCTTGTGATTGGCTCAGGGCCTGTTGTTGTCGGGCAGGCTGCTGAATTTGATTACGCGGGGTCGCAGGCATGCCTGGCGATACGGGAAGAAGGGCTGAAGGTCGTGCTTATCAATTCAAACCCGGCAACAATCCAGACAGATCATACTATTGCTGACAGAATATACATAGAACCCTTAACGCCTGAGACCGTTGAACGAGTCATAATCAAGGAAGGCATAGACTCACTGCTGCCCACAATGGGGGGCCAGACAGGCCTTAATCTTGCAGTGTCTCTGAAGAGGAGAGGATTCTTTGCCAGGAATAATGTTCGTGTTATAGGCACGCCCGTTGAATCGATTGAACTTGCTGAGGATCGGAGGCTCTTTCACGATTTCATGAAAAGGATAGGCGAACCCGTCGCGCCGTCGTGGAGGCTGACCTCATCTGACTTCAGGGATATAGTGGATTCAATTGGGGATCAGCCTGTCATAGTGAGGACATCATTTTCCCTGGGTGGGCTTGGTGGCACAATCGTAAGATCGAAGAGCGATCTCCTTAAGCTTGCCGATGAATACTTCCAGGTTTACCCAGAAGAAGCGCTCGAACTTGAGCTCTCCCTGGAAGGATTGCCTGAACTTGAGTATGAGATAATACGAGACCAGGCGGGCAACTGCATTACAGTCTGCAACATGGAAAACCTCGACCCCATGGGTGTGCACACAGGCGAGAGTATCGTTGTAACCCCCTCCCAGACGCTGAGTGATGCAGAATACCATATGCTTAGGGATTCTGCCATCCATGTCATAGGGTCTCTGGGCATAGTTGGAGCCTGTAACATCCAGTTTGCCCTTGACAGAGAAAAATCAAGCTACTATGTAGTGGAAGTGAACCCAAGGACATCCCGGTCATCAGCTTTAGCATCCAAGGCAAGCGGATATCCAATAGCAAGGACATCTGCAAAGATAGCTTTAGGCTATCTTCTTGGCGAAATAAGGAATCCCATAACTAAGGAAACATATGCTGCCCAGGAACCGTCCTTGGATTACATTACCCTGAAGATTCCGAGATGGCCATTTGATAAGTTGCCAGTTGAACGGAAAATAGGGGTACAGATGAAATCCATAGGTGAAGTAATGGGAATAGGGCGCACCTTCGAGGAAGCTCTTGTGAAAGCAATAGAATCCTTGGAAACCCAGGATGCCATAGCCTTTCGCTTGAATGTCAGCGATGAAGAACTGGACAGGCTGATGAGCATTCCAAATGACAGGAGGATCCTCGCCATTTTTGAATCCCTCTATAGGGGGGCAAGCATTGGGCGTGTTTCTGCTCTGACCGGATACGCCGAGTATTTTATAACAAAGATCAACAACGTTGTATCCGCCCTGAAGACGATCACCTATGGAGAGATCCCAGCAAATATCAGGGAACTCAAGAAGTTAGGAATATCCGATCATCTGATATCACTGTTTTCAGGCATTCCCCAGCAGCAGATCTTGAAATTCCGCATTGACTCTGGGATCATGCCGGCCTATAAATCAATAGATACCTGTTCCGGGGAGTTCCCAGCTGAAACCCCCTATCTTTATTCCACATATGAGGAGGAGTCAGAGTTCGATCCTTCCCGCACCAGAGACACCATAATTGTCCTTGGTTCAGGGCCCAATAGGATATCTCAGGGCCTCGAGTTTGATTATGGGTCTGTCAAGGCTGTGATCGAATTGCGTAAAAGGGGGTACCGGACTGTAATGGTCAACTGCAATCCTGAAACCGTATCCACCGATTTTGATATATCTGATACCCTCTATTTTGAGCCACTTACGCTGGAGCATGTTGCAAATATAATAAACCGGGAAAAGCCCTGCAAAGTAATAGTCCAATTCTCAGGCCAGACTGGGCAGAATCTCATATGGGATCTCTCTAGGATATTTGGCAGTGAAATCTTCCTGGGCACTTCCCCGGAGAAGATCATGGAGATAGAGGACAGGGAGAAATTTGCAAGGGAACTTCAGGATCTAGGCATCAGGCAGCCCGAATTCATCCCTCTGCAGAATATGGAACAATCCATGAATGCTGTGCAGGATGTGAAGCTCCCTGTCATTCTCAGATCGAGCTTCATAATCGGCGGCAGGGCAATGGACATAATAGATGACAGGAAGGTGTTGGCGGAAAGAGTTCGTGAAATCTTCGCAAGCCCGCGCCGAGGTTCTGTCATACTCAGCAGATACCTTGAAGACGCCACAGAGGTGGATGTGGACTTTGTATCTTCAAAGGGATCATACCAGATATGCGGCATTTCAACACATATTGAAGAGGCAGGCACCCATTCTGGCGACGCAACGATGCTTCTGGCTGAAAATAATGTGCCGCCAGAAGTTCGTGCGGAAATAGAGGGTATCGTGAAAAAGCTGTCAGTGAGGTTCGAACTTTCTGGATTCTCAAATCTGCAGGTGGCTTACAACTCCACTGGCCTCTATGTCATCGAACTGAACGCAAGGTCCAGTAGATCGCTCCCCTTTGTTTCCAAAGCCACCGGTGTAGACTGGATTTCCATTGGCATAGAAGCAATTCTAACTGGCAATCTTGCATTTCGGAAGCCAAATCTTAAAGGAGCTTTCCTCAAGGTGCCGTATTTTCCCTTTAACAGGTTTCTTGACCTTGACACGGTGCTTGGTCCGGAAATGAAGTCGACAGGGGAAGCCATGGTCCCAGGGAAGGACACAGCTGAAGCCCTGAGGAAATGCGCCCTCCTTTCCAACCTTAGGTTTGGAGAAAGAAGGAAGGCTCTACTGACTGTCAGGGATTCCGACAAACCGAACATAATTGATATTTGTGCCTTCCTGAGAGAAAACGGATATTCTCTCTATGCAACACCTGGTACAGCGTCATACCTAAGATCCAAGGGATTTGAATGCACAGAGCTGTTCAAGATTGAGGATATGAGGCAGCCAAGGGTGGACCAGTTCATCCTGAAAGAGAGGCCGGACATCGTCATAAATACGCCAAGCATGGGCAGCGGATCCATAAGAGACGGGCTCCAGATTAGGCGTGCAGCCATAAGGGGCAACGTAGCGTTATTCACAAACATTAAGCTGGCAAGGGCTGTAATAATGAGCGCAAGAACAGGAAATGGCTACGACGTCAGGGAAATATCGGAGTACTGGTAGTATGGACACTGACCATGCCAGAAAATTATTCCTGAAGATATATCCCCTCATACAAAAGCAGTCTCCTCCACACCATTTCGAATTCACCGATCCTTTCTGGGTGCTTATAACCACGATGCTGTCCCACAGGACAAAGGATGAGGTGACAGATGCGGCCGCGAGGGCTTTGCACAATCGGTACATTAACATGGAAGGCCTCGCAGGCGCGAAATATGAGGACGTCCTAGCCATTATAGATAAGGTTGGCTTCAAAAGGGCAAAGGCAGATCGCATAATCAGGGCTGCTGGGATAATAATGGAAAAGTTTGGCGGAAGGGTGCCTGAGGAATTGGATCTTTTGACTACCATTCCCGGTGTAGGGCGCAAGACTGCAAATGTGGTGTTGGCCGATTCCATGGGGAAGCCGGCCATAGCTGTCGATACCCATGTCCACAGGATAAGCAACCGAATAGGGCTGTGCTCAACACGAACTCCAGAGGAGACCGAGGAGGAGCTCAGAAAGATAATCCCAGAAAATATGTGGGTCGGATTTAACCCGACCATGGTGGAATTTGGAAAGCACGTCTGTAAGCCTGTAGGCCCCAGATGCGATAAATGCCTGATAGT
>JAVZLI010000026.1:0-9227 GCA_038883835.1 Thermoplasmataceae archaeon | reverse complement strand
TGCATAAAAAAGTTATCCACACGTGTAATAAAATGCAGCCAGGTGAACAAGCGCTTGAAGGATTGCATTGCTATTGTGTACACGTCCTCTCAAAATTGGTATGGGCCAAAACAATGGCCTGCAGCGAGAGGCGGCGTGCGTGCCAACATCGACAGAAGCTTCCTCGGAATTCTCTGTAAGAGGCATGCCTCAAAAGTTCAGGCTTCCATCGATTGCCCAAATATCTTTGAAATGTGGAGGCAATTGAAAGCAAATCAGCCGTTCTATTTATTGGACACTGGTCTTTGGGTGGTATAATTGGTCAGGGCTAATCCATTTTCACATTCCCATTCATATTGCTTGGATGAACCATCCCTCTTATGCTCTTCAATTGCGAAACATCCACGCTTTCAATCAAACATCATCGTGCAGGGGGAAAGAAAAACTTCATACAACATTAAAAACGCTGGTCATTTTCATTGCCATTCTGGAACTGATCTAAATGGTTGCCAGGCGAAAATACCCTGTAAAGGCGTGGGGGTTTTGCGTCTTGCCAATTGCCAGGATAGTTGGATAGCAAGAGATTGCATAAGGCCTCAGTTTTTGAGTCCATTCAATATAATCAGGAGTGGCTGGGTAATCCTTCCATTTCTCCTTTTTATTGTTAAATTGGTAGGGACAGCCTTGCTCCATTCTGTTCGAACCATGATGACCAGATGCTTCAAAACATTCCGTATTCCTTACTTCCCAGCGTTAATCTCCTTGAAGCACACAGTTAAAGGCACCCAGGCTTTTCCCCGCATTTTTGGACAAGGGGCATCATGGAAAACAAGGAGGTGCTGGGTTGAAGGATCAAATTAGAATTTGGCGACATAGAGATGATATGAACACAGGAGGACGATATGGCCGTTAACCCTGAAGAACTAATCAAGATTATACAAGCTACAAAGAGGTTCAGGGAACTCGATTCCATAAGCAGGAAGATAGACAATGAGAGATCAGGCATGTCGAATGAAGATTTTCAGAGAGTTCACGAAGCCGTTGAAAACCAGATGAAAAAAATGGATAATCCTCCACTGGAAAGGGCCACCATAACTATTATCATGATGAACGGATCAAAACGCCTTCTTACAACGGATGAAGTGAGAATTTTGCTGAATTCTGGAGAAAGCCTTTCAGAATTTATCTTCACACACTTTCCAATGGCCAGTGATTATGAAGTCTCAATTTCTGAAAGCCAGGATCACAGAGAGGCACCGGAGGACAAACCAAAAACCGTAAAGGATGTTGAGGTAAAATCCCTAATCAAGAAACTTGATTCTCTCGCAAAGATGGTTGGAATCGTTGAAGAGGCGTACTCGAGCACCGTACCTGGTATAAAGGATGATCTTGCCGAAATCAGGCGGAAAATACTGGAGCTAATCGCCAAATTGCAGAGCTGAGATTTGATCAACAAGCATGTTATTTGCAAAAATAGAGAGCACAGTTATTTCTGTACATCATAATGTGGCTTACACTTTGTTTGGCAGATAGGCAATTCCCGCATTTTTCTGGCTAGATGGAACCGTGGCAGGCAAGAATTAGAAAAAGCTTTTAACTCTCCTACATTGCTTCTGCCTATGAAAGGGTCAACTGTTGCGATAATAGTTGCCATAATTATTGTTGTGGGGGCTGCAGGCTATGTTGGCGTGAAGTACCCTGGCCTCCTTTCACTCAATAACTCTTCAGCCCTCCCGGAGACAGCCCCGGGAATGCGTATCCCGGCTTCTTCGGAGGTTAACGCTTCCATGGGCGGTTCATGGGTTGAGGTTATGAACATTACAATTGGAGTTTCCAATGTCAGCGGATTTTATAGCACTCTGAGCAAAATTCAGGGAACTGGTAATTACTTTTCATTTTCAGCAGGAAATGCATCATCAATCCAGATACGGTATGCCCAGGGAGCGCTTTTTGGGTCTTCGAACAGAACCGCCATGGTCTTTGCATATGCTGCTTTCAACACCTCAGCAGAAGCCAACCAGACAAATGCCAGCCTCTTCAGGAATATATCTAAACAAAAATTGGAAAACATAAGCTATGGTGAGGTTTCTGGCGCCTTTTACGTTTACGGATTCCGAGAAGCCTTAGGCAACTATAGCTCAGCCATTTACGCATTGTACTCGAACTATATCATGGTTGCGCTGTATTACGGAAAGGAAAATCACACCGAAAATGCCTTTACTTCCCTAGTTTCAAAGGAGGTCTCGATCCTGAATGCTTACAAGCTAAACTTTGCTGTGGCTGAGAGGCTTTTGCAGGGGCATAATGTAACAGCTGTGCTTGGCAGTTCGTTTCAACCTGACTTCAACCTAAGCATCTATGTAACTAACCAGACAGCCTTCTACGCCATGCATGATGAAAATAGCTTTGGGCAATACTTGGGAAATTACTATGGCAACTTAACAAATGCCAGCACAATATCCTCATCAGCACTTGGCCTTGCCTTGACTGCCTTCTCTTCATCCGATTCCGTTTATCTTCTTGGGTACCTGAAAGGTGATAATTCCACGGCGGTATCAAAATATTATGCTAATATAACACATGCTATCCATGGCTACTTCCAGAATTTTGGGGAAGAAATAAATAACACAACTTACAATGGCCTGCAATTTGTTGTCTATAATTTCTCAGTTGCCTACCTTAATTACACAGTATCAATAGGGCACAAAGGAACATACCTCGTATTTGAGGTATTTATCGGGAGCAGCAACATGGCAACCCAATTAACTAACCTGATGGAGGCTGAATCGTATCTGATTCCGTAGGTTCAGCAGCCCCATTATGCAAGAGGGCAAAAGTGAACCGTGCTAAGGGCGAATGGCTCAGTGTCAGCAAAACAGGCTACTTGATCGATGGGGATATTGGAAATCTGGCATGACCTCTAAGAAATATTTGTGGAAGGGAATATTTAGACACCTTTTGCTGCCCTTCCTGCTATTCCAGGCTCACCCTTATTTGCCACCTTGTAGTAATCCTCCCCAAAATGCCATTTAAACAGCCACTCGTATTTCCCAACGAGAGAGGCCCAGTATATGCGTTCCATAAACTTCTTCTCCATGTAATTCTTAAAACTGGGGTATATCTTCTCAACAGGCTTTTCGTACGTCCCAATAACAAAAGTTGCTTGCCTGTATCCGGTTTCCATTGAGCACTGAAGCCTGCCGGTAAACAGGTAACGGTCTGATGTGCCAGAGATGCTGTTTATGATGTTCCCTGAAACTACCACCGCCTCAAGATGAGCCTCCACACCGGCCTTTGATATGGGAAGATTCGTCCCGTCCCCAATTGCAAATGCATAGTCATAGTCCTTTATATGAAGATCCCATTTATCCGTCTTTATCCAGCCATCATCGTCTGCATACTCTTCTCCCTTCACGACGTCACTTCCAGTATGGGGTGGGACAAGGAAAAGTGCATCATACTTCACCCTGTCGCCCTCCATCGATATGACCTCCTTCCTATCGGGATCTACACTTTCAACATTGAATCCTGTCAGGGAAGCGATATTTCTCTTCCTGTAAATAGGCTCAATAACCTCGTTTATCGCCTCTGCGGAATATAGCCTCAGGTATGGGGTCAGATATGTTATGTTCACCTTGCTCCTTTTGCCGGCCTTGGTGAAGAATTCATCCAGCATAAAGGCGCTTTCGTTGGGAGACGGTGGGCATTTGTATGGAAGGCCTGCAATTCCACACACGATGGATCCTCCATTGAACCCCTGCAGTCTTCTATAGACTTCTTCAGATTTCAGGGCATTGGTATGGAAGTCCAGATTTGCTTCTTTTAGCCCCGGAATCTGTTCTGGGTCTGGCCTGCTTCCAGTCGCAATTATAATCCTGTCAAATTGATATTTTTCACTAGATCCAGCTGCGGTCACATATCTGTCAGCAATGTTGATCTTTGTCACATAGGATCTTTTGAATTCCACGCCCCTGTTAATAAGAGATTTTATTGGGCGCCTGATCTTACTAGGGTTCTTCCCTCTGAAAGCCACTGACAGGTAGGCAGGCTGAAATTCATGGTATTCAGATCCATCAAAGAGTGTTACCGATACCATGCCACGGGATATCTCTGCACTTAGCTCCTTTGCAAGCCTATTGGCGGCAATCAAACCGCCAGATCCGCCACCGACTACAATTATTCTTTCCATACAATCATCACCTTTTCATCATTCCTAGCTTCTCTTCTGGATTAGACTGCCTTACCAGTGATTTTAATCCTGACTCTGTACTCACCTGCGTTCTCCTGGATATCCACGAGTTCATTCCTTGTTCTGTCACACCATGATTTTGCATCTGCCCTGACTCCCGGGTCTGTTGCAATAAGTTCTATGATGTCCCCATTCTTTGATTTCCTGTAAGCCCTGATCAGATCAGTTATCGGGCCTGGGCATGCGGTTCCTCTGCTGTCAACAACAGTAGTAACCATTGGACATCACCCTTAGATGAAGATTATCTGGTTGTTTCTGGACATCTCAAGAAAGGCTGCAGCCCCAACCACATCATCAACTATTGGGTCAAGGTCATGCTGAGTGTCAACTTTCATTGCCTGTGCCATGAGAGAGCAGACATAGATCTTTACGTTGCCCATTTCCTTGGCAGACTTCAGCATATCGTACCACCCAGGTGCCTTCATTTCCTTAAGACCCTGCATCAACATTGGAGCCATCTGTTCAAATTCCTTGGGCATAACGTTGACAGAGTTCCTCCCATTCTTGGTAAATGCCTTGAGCGCCCATCCGGTTACGAAGACCGATACGTCCATTTCCATATTGGCCGCGGACTGAACCAGAACACCAAGCGGAATAAATTTATCCGCCGTTCCGGAGAACATTATGATGCTCAACCCCCTATCACCCATTTTATCACCAATAACTTATCCTACCCTAATTATTAAGGGTGATCACTAATATTCACGTGTATTGAAATAATATTATTTTACTGAATATCCTTTGTATTATTCTTAAGCAACAAATGCCCTTATGACACCATTAGTTTTAAGCAGCATTGGCAATCCTGCTGCCATAATCAGGCATATTCTTGCCAGCGTTGCCTACGAAAGATCATATTGGTACTTAATTGGCAGCGGTCTTGATGGTATATTGCAAGTCTGAAGATTTACGCTAATAATCAACTTCAGGGGTTTCATATTAGCAGGCATGATTCGAACCCATGGGTGAATTTGGACTTGCATGCAACGTCAAAGGTTTTATGTGGGTTTTCAATTATTGTGTTGTCCCGCCAAATAGTATATGCGATGCATGAGCATATATGACGACACGGGACCAGATATCGTCCGATCAATGGGCCTCTGGATCAGCTCATGGCGTGCCGCCTTGCGGTGAGATCCCGATCAGCGATGGACGAAAAATTCCCCAGCGGGTCAGAGGAATTACGAAACGTGACTAATTCTCGTTAACCTGGGGAAAATTATGAAGGAGAAGTTATGGAGAGCCAGGGTGAAACCGTCAGGGTGCAGAGCGAGGATCTCGGCTACGTTGTTAACCTAGTTAAAAGCAAGATCATTCCATATGAAATCCAGGTAACTCCTGTTAGCGTTAGATTCTACTACGTTAACAGCGACAACCCCAATCTGAGTGAGGCATTCGACGAAATAAGGACGGAGCTTGTCCAGAATGGATACATTCCATTCCTCTATCAGGAGGGCGAACACTATCTTGAGGTTACTAGAAGGCCGCTTACCAAGTACCGTGGCGTTATTGTAAACATTGTAATGCTTGTTCTTACCCTGTTGTCAACTGTTTACGTCGGCTCAACCTATGTTGTCAACTTTATGGCCGATCCGTCCAATTTACCGCTTCGTCTTTTTTATGCACTTATATATTTCTCGTTGCCGCTTATGGTCATACTTGGCGTCCACGAGACCGGGCATTACATTGTGGCCAAACACCACAAGGTGAGGGCTTCGCTGCCCTTCTTTATTCCATTTCCCCTCACTCTCGGAACATTTGGGGCATTCATCTCTTTGCGTGATCCCGTACCAAACAGAAGAGCTATGACTGAGATCGGGGTAGCGGGTCCAATATTTGGGTTCCTTACCGCACTTCCTCTGCTTTTTGTTGCTACCTACCTACAGAACTCTCTTCATGTGTATTACCATATTCCAAACCAGTTTGGAATAAACCTGCCTCTGATATACCCGCTTCTCCACATAATTGTCCCAAATGACAAGCCTCTTTTTCCCATGACACTAGCAGTATGGGTAGGCATGTTCGCCACAGCAATGAACCTAATACCTGTTGGGCAACTAGACGGCGGCCATGTAGTCAGAGGTGTCCTTGGCAAGAGAGCGAATATAGTAGATTACATATTTGTTGCTTTTCTTTTCGGCCTTGGATTTGTTTATAGCGGCTGGTGGCTCCTTGCAATATTTGTCGTGATCCTTGGCCTGACACACCCGCCTGCTCTAGATGACTACTCCCCTGTCAGGCCTTTAGACATAGCCCTCGGCGTCGCCGCACTGGCCATGTTTGTCCTGACATTCACTCCAGTCCCAGTTTTTCTAAAATGATCCATAACAATTTAATGGTAAAATCAAATTCTCATATGATCAGCCTTGGATACCTACCTTGACTTTGTTAATTTTATAAAGGAACAAAAGGAGAAGATCCGCCGTGAACTGATCATGCCTGAAGGCTCCCAGGACAGAATAAAGCTCTATCCCCCATTTTCCCAGAATTTTATTGATCCCCCTGATGCTAAGCCCGTGAGGGGGTCTGTAGCCGCGACTGACAGCTCTGAATTTGTACGTGAACTTTACAATGGCAAGAAGCTTATTCTCATAAGGGCGTTCACATGGTCTGGCGCAAATGTGTTCCGGTCTTTCCACGCAGAGGTCTCCAACGTAAATAGGGACCACCTCCAGACGCTTATTACATCACTTATGGAGCATAATGAGCATCTCAGCATCATAAGCATGCTCGAATCGGAGCGGCCAGATTTTGTACTGGTGGATGGTTCGATTGCAGGCAGGCTGCATAAGCCAAAAAGGCTAGGATACTCTGAATATGAGAGTTTCAGATACTCATATTATTCCACGTTGCAGAGGATGTTAAGCCTTGCGAAAGCCAGAGGAACTAAGGTTATATTTGTGGCTAAAAGTTCCGATTCAACTCTCTTCAGGAGGTTCCTTGAGGAATCCTACTCGCTAAAACTGGCTGAGGGAACTCATTACACTGACCACTATCTTGTAAAGTCACTTGCTAGGAAATCAGGCTACACTACCCCGCTGCTTACAACAACTGCCATTGATGGAGATGGGGATCTGGAAATATCTATCCTTACCACGCATGTGCTCCCTTCAATAGACGACCTTCCGCTCAAGGTGGAGGTTGCTGAAGTATCCAGTGCCGATTCACACGAAGGGCCTGCAGTTATTGACCCAGACGTGCTCAACCTCATATTCTATGGCTATGGAAACCTTAAGACGCACAACATATGGCTTGTCAATGTTGACAGGATGGTAAAATTCAGGGTAGATGAAGTAGAGAACCTCTACATGAAGACATTCGAGCGCGAGATTGGGATAAATTTCTACGAGACAAGAGGTGAAAGGCGTGCCCGCCTCAGGATCTGAGCTTGGCTATACCATTACAGAGAGCACCACTGAAATGGTCAGGTTTCTGGTGAGAGAAGGGGCAGATATCCGGAGATGGGAATACGTTGCTATTACTGCTGGAGGAAAGGCTGTTCTTGCGAGGATAGAGAAGATTATATCAAGAAGTGAACTCATCGGAGACGGGCTAGATTTCGAAAGTTTGGGGAAATATGTTGAGAATTCGATAACATACAACAGCATCGTCTGTGTGGCAAGGGTTGTCGGGCTGTTTTCCGGCGGCAAGCTTACACCATCGCGAGAAATAATTCTCCCCGGATCGTTAGTAGAAAGGGCGCCGTCATCTATGCTGGAATCGGTGTTCTCGTTTTCCAGCGATGAGGCCATGCATATTGGCTACCTTTCAGGCAGGGAAGATGTCAGGGTGATGGTCAGTGTGAAGGGGCTTATGAGACACCTTGCCATCCTCGCACAAACTGGAGCTGGAAAAAGCCATGCTGCAGCCGTACTGATGGAGGAACTGCTGAAGAAAGGGGCTTCCATAATTGTCCTTGATCCGCATGCCGATTACGCACTGATGAGGCAATCGGATGAATCTTTCCGTTACAGAGGGTACATACAGGTGTTTCGTACACAGCTGAGCACTGGCAGATATGATGCCTTTCAGAAAGGAATAGTCAGGGATTTTACCCTCAGGTTTTCTGATCTTGAACCAGACGACCTTGCGGAAATTATGGATGTCAGGGAAAACTGGACAAACCTCAGAAAAGCCATAACGGAGGCCTATGAATCGATGAGTGGTGCAAAGGATTTTGACGATTTCCTCAGGTCGGTAAAGAGCCTTGATTCAGAGGAGAATAGGCATCTTCTTGCCAGGATTAGGCTCCTTGGAAAGGTCAGAAATATTTTCGGGACGAAAACCACAACCATAGATGAGTACCTTCGGCCTGGCCACATGACTGTTCTTGATTTGACCGGCATGGATCAGTTCCTTGCGAATTATTTCTCCTACAGGGTCTTGAGGGAGATTTACCAGGCAAAGGTAGAGGGGAAAAACGATCTTCCAGTTTTCATATTCGTTGAGGAAGCACATAATTTCATTCCCCCGGGCGCTAATACCCTAATCTCACAGATGATAAGAAGAATCGCTGGCGAAGGAAGGAAATTCGGTATGTTTCTCGTTGTTATTACACAACGTCCTGGAAAGATTGAGCAGGATGTCCTGAGCCAGTGCAACTCCGAAATAGTGCTGAGGATAACAAACCCTATAGACCAGAGGTCAATCCTGGAAAGCGGCGAAGAAATAAGCCAGTGGGTTATAGACGATCTGCCATCACTCAGTACTGGTGAAGCCATTCTTGTTGGGCCTTTTGTCAGGATTCCTGTCAACGTAAAGATCAGGGAACGCCACACCAGGGAGGGTGGTGGAGATATTGACATTCTTGGGCTTCTCTCAAAGGCTAGAGAGGAGAGAGAGGCTGGAGATAATCCGGAAGTGCTAAAGGGCAGAATTTCAAAATTCCTAGGTGATTAAAATGCGATTCATGCATTTTTCGGATACCCATCTTGGCAGCAGGCAGTACCTCATTCCAGAGCGTGAAAATGACTTTTATGATACATTCAAGGAAGCTATT
>JAVZLI010000025.1:0-9237 GCA_038883835.1 Thermoplasmataceae archaeon | reverse complement strand
AGTTGTAATGTCAAATTCATTATAGACTGTTTCCATAACAACCGCTTTAGTGGCTTATTCCGGCAAATCAGCTTCAAGTATCTCCTTGCTTCTATTAGATAAGGATATTTTTATGGATGGGATATTCAACCAGTAAGGATGATTGCAGTCATACCAGTAAAAATGTCTGTGAGATTGCCGGGTAAACATCTAATGGCAATCTGTGGAAAGGGTCTTCTTTCCATAGTCCTAGAAAAGGTGGCAAGGGTATTTGATCCTGTGATTTACTCGAAAGTTGACCTTCCGTTTGACTACATAATTGATACATCCGAAAATATTGTCCAGCTTGTTTCACGTCTCAGCCGCATTTATTCCGACGGGTTTGCCCTGATAGGAGGCGACATGCCGTTCTTTACTGTGGATGATTTGAACATACTTCTTTCAAGCTTCAAAGGGATCACAGTTGTTCCGAGGCATATGGATGGGGCAATGGAACCGCTCTTTGCCATATATCATGGAAAGCTTGCAGCGTCTTCCAGCCTGATTCAGTCCATTGAAAATTCACCCTACCATGGGATTCCAGCCGAGAAGTTTTCAAAATACGCCTTCTTCAATGTTAATACAGAAGACGATTTAGAACTAGCCAATGAGATCTGCGACGGCCTCGTTTAGTCACGCCATTTCTCTGTGCCGTTTACAAGGACATCCTTCTTCCAAATTGGCGAAAGCTCCTTTATTCTGTCAATTATGAACTCGCATGCCACAAAGGCTTCCTTCCTGTGGGGTGCGGAAACAGCGACTATAACAGAATCCTCGGTGAGCTTCACTCTGCCAATACGGTGAACAACAGCAGCATCATCTATTCCGTAGAGCGACTTTGCTTTCTCCATGATTTCCTTGAATGACTTGATTGCCATTTCCTCATAGGCTTCGTAAATGAGTTCAGAAACAGCTAGGTCGCCAGATGTGTTCCTGACGGTGCCAAGAAACACCACGATTGCACCATCCTTTGGCGATCGAAGTTTGCTGATCACCTGATCTGGATCAATCTTTTCCGCCTGTAGCCTTGCAATCATTCACCCACCGCTTACCATGGGAAAAATTGCAATCTCGTCGTTATCCCTAATAGGTGTGTTTGGTTCAGCAAGCTTCTGGTTCACTGCCACGAGAAGCGGCCCCTTTCGGATTGAAAGCGCATCATATTTGCGCTTCAAATTGGAAACGAGGTCTTGGGCACTGGTCTGCCCGGGGACATCTACCTCGATAAAATCAGCCCCGACATCATCCCTCACTGAACCGAAGAGCTTCACCCTGAGCTTCAACGGCATCCTCCTCCTTCCAGTACGGTTCTCTCTTTTTCACTGATTCAATGAATATATCCTCAAGAACCCTTTCCGGGTCTCCCTTGCGGATGCTTGAAAGTATGTCAGTGTAATTGTCGCTTCTCATGAGGCATGGCTTAAGCTTTCCAGTAGATGTTACCCTGAGTCTGGTACAGTTATTGCAGAACTCGTAGTTCCTCATTGGTTTGACAAATTCAACCTGTGCCTTCCCATATTCCGTTTCGACCAAATATCTTGGTCTTTTGTGAAGCTCGTTGTAATCAACACCAAGTGCCCTCTTTCTTATCATAGCCTCAATGGGTTCGAGCGGCAGATGGTACTTGACAAATTCGGGCGAGTTTTCCATCTCCCTTGTGGTCTCAAATTCGATCAGTTGGAGAATAAAACCCTCCTTTGCCGCCAACTCGATCATTGATGGTATCTGTTCAACATTAAGGTCTTTCAAAACCACAAAGTTGATCTTGATCGGGCTGAAACCCGCTACCTTTGCGGATCGTATTCCAAGGATCACACGGTCAAGGGAATCTGTCCCTGTTATAAACTGGAATTTTTCACGCTCGACGGAATGAAGAGATATATTTACTCTATCAAGTCCAGCCTCCTTGAGAGGCTTTGCAAGTGTAGGCAGCATGAAGCCATTGGTTGTCATTGAGATGTTTCCTGTTATAATTTTCCTCGTTCTCCTTACAATCTCAACTATATCTGGCCTTAGGGTTGGCTCTCCTCCCGTAAATTTGATCTTGTTTACACCAAATCTCCTCGCGATTCTGACAATATGTTCAATTTCATCGGCATTCATGGTCTCAGTGTGTATGCCAGTCCCCTCCATGTGGCAGAAGAAGCACTTGAAATTGCATACGGTATTAAGTTGAATCCTCAGGCTCCTGACAGGCCTTCCAAAATTGTCAGTTACCTCCTGCCCGAATCCGTTCTTCTCCTGGGACGCCAGAACATCTGTCATGAATCTTAACTCCAGTCACTCATGGGCGTTTACCATCAGCACACCATACTTTGGCTGCTGTATTCCCACCGAATCTAAGCTTATAATTAAAGCCGGATTATAACTCTTTTTGATCATCTGGAGCTAAATTAACAGTTTCAATTTGATTGTTTTAAGAATAGAATGGGAAGGTATGGCACCCATGGACTTGTACTACGTTTGTCACACATAGTTTCAAATATGCTCCAATTATAAGCCTAAAAGTGCAAGAAACTGAATTTAGTTTGAAGCACTTAAAGAAGGATCAACTGGGTCTCAGACATGCAATTTCTCAGGCTGTGGCGTTAAACGCCCCTGGCGGAACGATCGTTCTTTACATAACGAGCACTGCGAGCCTTATTGGATTCACATTTGCCGAGTATCCGTCAGGTTCCCTTGCAATTCCGCTGATATTGCTTCTCTCCCTATTGGTTTACGGCCTGATGAGCTTTTCAATGTACGAGTTCTCAAAAAGGCTTTCCAGCTCTGGTGGCTACTACACCTTCGTAAGCCGTGGCCTGGGGAGTTCTGCTGGCTATCTGACAGCTTTGTCCTATGTTTCATATCAGATGCTGAGCTTCACCGGATTCGGGATTCTAGGATTTATTAGCTTCATTTACGGTGTCCTGCCGTCAATTGGGATCAACATTCCAGAGGCAAATTATCTGTGGATTCCCATATCACTGGCCTTCCTGGGGCTTGTATCCGGGCTAATATATTCTGGAATAAAACCATCCCTTAGGTTTGTGTCCTATACCATAGCAATTGAGATCAGCTTCTTCCTATTGACATCCATAGCCCTGCTCTTTATTTACCACCACTCCATAAGTTATGTGCCATTCACTCCAAGGCCACTGGGCAATAACATCCTGTATGTCAGCACCATGATGATCTATGCCATAGGCACATTCGTGGGCATAGGTGGTGCTCTTCCGGTAGCGGAGGAAACAAAGAATCCAAAGAGAAATGTGCCACTCGCAATAGTGAGCACCATAATAATACTCGGTGTAACCATAATCCTTGCGGCATATGCTCAACTCACTGCATGGCCATCAATATCATCAATTGCAAATTTCGGAGGGCAGAACTATCCATACCCAGTTCTCAATATCTATCAAACTAGCTTTGGGTCTTTCAGTTTCCCGCTGTTTGTGATACTTGTCATCCTCGTGGCAAATTCGTATTTTACTGCAACCGTCTCCCTGGGAACAAACGCGACCAGAGTCCTTTTTTCCCTGTCAAGGGAGCAAGTAATAGATCATAGGATATCAAAGACCCATGAGAGAACAGGGACACCCACAAATGCTGTTATCCTGGTTACTGTACTTTCTGCCATGGTTGTAATTGCTACGGGGCTTGTATTTGAGAGCCTCTATCCAGGTGAGCCAGTCAATGCTTTGACATATGCTTCACTTTTCCTTTTGATTCTCGAAAGTCCGGTCGCATACCTGATACATATCCTGACTAACACATCGCTTGCAGTATACCTGAAGAAGCAGAAGATCAAGCTGAAGCTATTCAGGCAACTCGTGATCCCCAGCATTTCAACAATTAGCCTAATATTTGCCATTGTTGTAGCTGTTGAGTTTAACCTCTCAGCTCCATACGTGTACGGTATTTATGGCGCCATAGCCTGGATTGCTGTCATTCTTGGCGTAACACTTTTTGTGAGAATACGGTACAAAACTAAACTTGACCTTATTGGCGACTTTTCGCTGTGAGGTCTATTTTAAATACTTATTTCCGATATCTGTTCCGATATTGTATGACTTTCCCAGATTCGGATGAGTTCAAAAGAAAGTTTCGCCAGGGCTGGGATTCATTTACGGGTCTTAACTTTGCCAGAAATTTCAGGTATCATGGCGGAATGAAATACTACGTGCTCTGGCTTCTAAATAGAACACCAATGAAAGGTGCTGAAATTATCAATCAGATAAGCAACCAGACTATGGGGTGGTGGAGGCCGAGTCCTGGCACCATCTATCCACTTCTGAGCAACCTCGAAAGGGAGGGCCTGGTGAAAAGGCTTCCTGATCTTAGGTACGAATTGACGGAAAAGGGAAGAGAGGAAATCGGTGTAAAGGTTGGCCAGTCTGATCTGGCAGAGTCAATCAATATAGACAAGGTTGTTTCTGATTTCGAATCTTACCTCTCTTACCTCGAGGAGCAGCAGCCTGATCTCGGCGAGTTCAAGCCAAGGCTGAAATTGATCATACAGCGGTTGAAGAAACTCTCAGGGGATGTTGATTAACTATGCCAGGCATAATAGAAACCCATAACCTTTCCAAGGTATATTTTGGAAAGATAAAGGCTGTCGACAACCTTAACATAGAGATCGAGGAAGGCGAGATATATGGCCTCCTCGGCCCAAACGGTGCAGGCAAGACCACAACTATAAACATGCTAACTACCAGGATATCCCCAACATCTGGCACGGCCCTTGTGGCTGGACATGACATCACCAGGGAGTCCATGTCAGTGAGGCGCCTAATTGGCGTTGTTCCACAGGATCTTACAGCTGATGAGGATCTTACAGGCAGGGAAAATATGATCATGGTATCACAGTTCTATGACGTTCCAAGGGCAACAGCAAATGACAGGATTGCCAGGCTTCTGAAGCTTGTAGATCTGGAAGAGGCTGCCAATCGGTATGTTAGAGGTTATTCAGGAGGAATGAGGAAACGCCTGGAACTGATTCTTGGGCTTATCAATGACCCTAAAATACTCTTTTTGGATGAGCCTACACTTGGCCTGGATGTGCAGACCAGGACTCAGATGTGGAATTACGTAAGGGATATTCAGGAAAAGCTCAATGTAACCATCATTCTCACTTCTCACTATCTGGAGGAGATAGATGCCCTTGCAGATCGAGTTTCAATCATAGATCACGGCCACGTGTTAGTCACAGGGTCCCCTGAAGACCTTAAGAAGTCGCTGAAAGGTGATGTGATAACAATAACGTTCAAGGATAGGGAAGAGGTTGAGGTGATGAAGAGGTTTGACGGATCATCTGAATCATCCGAGATAGGCGTGAATAGCTTAAGAATAAAGGTTCCAAATGCTGATGAATATCTTCCAAAGATCATCAATTTTATCTCAGAAAACAAACTCTCAACATTGAAACTCACCGTCCAGAAACCCTCGCTGGATGAAGTGTTCCTGGAGTACACCGGGAGGGATATACGTGCCGAAGATGGTGGAGATGCCGGGGATGTAAGAAAGATGATGATGAACATGAGGAGGGTGAGGAGATGAGCGGTCTCTGGCCTCTTACAGCAAGAGAACTCAAGAAGTGGTACAGAAATCCTGTGTTCTTTGTGACAGGGCTTCTGCAGCCGTTCTTCTGGATTGCCCTTTTTGGGAGTGCCTTTGACATTACCAGGTTTTTCCCAGATGCCAGCACTTTCGTCCTCGATGGCGCTCCTAATTACATCACTTACATACTTGGAGGTGTCCTAACGATTACAGGGCTGTTCACATCAATGTTTGCTGGGACACAGATCATATTCGACAGGCGCCTCGGGCCAATGGGAAGGTTTCTATCATCGCCAATAAGAAGAAGCTCGATTGTATTTTCCAAGATAATTTCGGCAGTGGTTAGAATCTTGCCGCAGGCGCTTATCCTGGTTGTCGCCGCTCTCTTCATTCCCAATGGCCTGAAGCTTGTCCACGGTTTCAATATCCTCGACGGGCTAGTTGTTGTCACAGCGATTGTTCTTGTCTCCTTCATCTTCGCGTCAATATTTAGCGCAATAGCAATAAGAATGGTAAACATGAACTCTATTTTCGGCATCGTCAACCTGGTAAATCTGCCGCTTCTCTTTGTCAGCTATGCAATGTTTTCACCGAGCATGATGGCAACATGGCTGTCGAATGTAGCCCAGTATAACCCCGTCTCTTGGTCTGCCGAAGCCATCAGGATGGTCATAATCAATGGAACTCTAACAGCAAGCCAGTGGGCACAAATTGGAAGATGGCTTGGTGGTCTGGCTATTCTCGCTGCCTTAATGATTATCCTTACGACGATCCTGTCTGAGAAGGAGATCAGGGACTGAAGGATTGCAAATTTATTTTATTTAAAAGGTATCACCATTGGTGGTATCACCCTCCTTCACAAAAAACAACGGTCTTTACACCGTATCCAAAGACAGCGGCTTTGAATGCACATTTGATGAGGCCGGGAATCTCATCTCCCTTACGAAGAATGGGCAGACCTTTAGAAGATCCCTCTTTGGCTATATGATCACGTTTTCCCAGGGCGAGGGCTCAGGCAACGTGAAAAGAATTCCGGATGAGGAATCCAGGTTGATTAACGCAGAGGCCTATAGGGCTGTCGATGAAATTTCCTCCACTGTATCTGGAGGCAATTTTTCGGAAATTATCCGAAAGATACAAGAGAAATCTGGTCAGATTGAAGCTGACAGCATCAGGTTCAAATCTCTTTACAGCCGGGCCCCATTGGTCCCTCCCGGGCTGAGCCTGCCTATTTACGTAGAACTGTCCTATGGTTGTGACTGGAACAGGTGCACAATTTGCTCCTCCCATAAAGAACGGCATTACCAGGAAAAGTCTCCAGAAGAATTTGCTGCCCACCTGAGTGCTGTCTCGGATGCCTTTGGAAACGCAATCTCCTCACGTGATTCCGTCTTTCTCGGGGACGCCAACGCGATGAACGTTGACCAGAAAAAACTGAATGAAGCAATCAGCGCGGTAAGAAATAAATTCGGAAAGGAAATTGAAACATCTTTTGACATTTTCACAACACCCAAGCGAAAAAACATGATTCATTTCCAGGATATGAAACGCAACGGCCTGACTAGGGTAAATGTTTACATCCAGTCCGGTTCATACAAAGTGCTTAGAATCCTTAACGAGCACACGAACGCAACGGAGGTGCTCAATCTAGTCAACAATATGAAAGATTCTGGCCTTGGGGTATCCCTAGTGGTCCTGGCAGGCACGGGCGGTTCTTCTCTCTCCGCTGAACATATTGAGGGCAGCGCGAACCTTGTTTCACAGATGATCCTTGATTCAAGCGATACAGTTTACATATCACCAATTATTGAATCGGAAGACCAATCATACGTGGAACAATGCGAAAGGCTTGGAATCAGGTCCATGTCATGGGAAGAAAAGGAGTTGCAGGCGGATGAAATTGAAAGGCGAATAAGGGATTCTTTCCGAGACATAAACGGGAGCGAATTCCCGGCAAAGATTGTGAAATATGACTTGCGGAAAAATATCTATTAGGCAATGGTCGTGCCGGTGGTCTCACCAGATGTTATGATATTCCCGTACTCTTCGAGTTTCCTGCCGTCAATCACGTATATCTTTATCCTGGATCGCTTCGCTATGTTCAAGGCAGTAAGATCCATGAACACATTCGGGCCAGCTCCAACAGACTCCTTTAGTGCGAGCGAGATGGCATCGTCATAACTTAGTGATCGGTATTTTCTGGCATTCCTGTCCTTCTTTGGGTCAGAAGAGTATACGCCATCGACGGATGTTGCATTGATCAGTATTTTAGAGCCAATCCTCTCTGCAAGAAGCGTCGCAACAGTATCGGTGGTGTGGCCAGGTTCTGTCCCGCCCATTACGGTAAACTTGTATATCCTGGAGAGCTCCGCAGCATCGTTAACCGTCTGGGGAATCTTGTAGTTCGAATCATCAAGGAACGCTGATATTGTCAGGGCATTCATCCTGGTAGCATTTATGCCGATCTCATCAAGTATGTTGTCGTTTACGCCCCTCCGTCTCAGGGAGTTGATATATGACCTCGCAAGGGATCCGCCTCCAACAACAATGCCGTACCTCCTTTCGGAGTTAATCCCTTTCATTTCATTGCAAAACTTCTCAATAAACTCAATGTTCAAGCCATCTGGAGCAACAATAGATCCACCAAGTGAAATAACAACAGGTTCCATCAAATCAGGTCAATTAAGATTATATAGCATTATAAATTTTCTTAGGGATGGCAAACGACGATCTTCAACTGCGACGGTATGAGTTCAAAAAAGCCCTCCAGGAGCTGGAGTCGCTGCGAGGGCGTGGGACAGAACTCGTATCGCTTTACATTCCTCCCACAAAGCAGATATCTGACGTGGTACAGTACCTCAGGGAGGAATACTCAACTTCCTCAAACATAAAGTCAAAATCAACAAGAAAGAATGTGCTGGCCGCCATTGAGTCCATAATGTCGAGGCTGAAATCATACCGAACACCTCCACCAACAGGACTTGTGTTTTTTGTCGGCCACGTTGCCACACGTGGAGATCAGACCGAGATGTATGTCAGGGTCATTGAGCCTCCTGATCCCATACAGACTTTTACATATATGTGCGACAGTACGTTTCACCTTGAGCAGCTTAAACTGCAACTCGCCACTAAGGAGCTTTATGGACTGATAGTGATTGACAGGAAAGAGGCTACGGTTGGCTTTCTTAATGGAACCTATATCAATGTTGTTGCCAATGAGCAATCCCTTGTTCCCAGCAAGCATCATCAAGGGGGGCAATCTTCGCGACGGTATGAGAGGCTAATAGAGATTGCTGCTCATGAGTTCTTCAAGAAGGTTGGGGAAATAGCCAACAATGCATTCATGCCGGTTATAAAGGATTTGAAAGCAGTTTTCATAGGAGGGCCCGGTGCAACTAAGGAATACTTCTTCGAAAGGGATTACCTGAGGAACGAAATAAAGAACAAGGTCAAGGATCTCTTTGACATCGGTTACACCGATGAGACAGGCCTACGGGAACTCGTTGAAAAAGCCTCTGAATCCATGAAGGAGATGCAGATATCCAGAGAAAAGGACCTTATAAACAAATTCATGATGGAAATAAAGAAGCCTGACGGAGGCCTGGGCGTGTACGGAGATCAAGCCATAAAGGCTGCGCTTGAGCAGAAAGCATTGGATCTCCTGCTTATCTCAGAAAATAC
>JAVZLI010000024.1:0-9366 GCA_038883835.1 Thermoplasmataceae archaeon | reverse complement strand
GATGTCACCTGGCTCTGCAACGCCCTCTTCAATAAGCCGGACCGCCTCATTTACCTCCAGAGAAAGGACATCAAGCAGGTCAACAACCGAAGTGGGCTCAGCAGGTTCAATAACCGCATGGCCACCCTCCCATCTGTAGAAGCCTTGTCCTGTCTTCATTCCCAGAAGCTTGCTGTTGACCATTTCTGAGAAAATAGTGCATTTTCCGTAATCTGGGTGAAGCACCTCTGCATAATACCTGAGCGAATGCGCCATGGTATCAATGCCAACATAATCCATGAGCTCATATGGGCCCATTGGCAAGCCCTGTGCCTTGGCGAAAGCGTCCACCTCGCTAGGTTTAGCCATTTTGTTCTGGGCGATCAGGCCAAACAGAAGGCTTTCAGGAGCGTTGATCCTGTTTACTACGAAACCTGGGGTATCCTTCATCACCTTGATAGGAACTTTCCCGAGTTTTTTAACAAATTCAAACGCTCCTTCGAATGCCTCATTGGACGTTGCCTGTGACTTTATTACCTCAACTAGCTTCAGAACAACAGGTGGGTTGAAGAAATGTATCCCGACGACATTCTGAGGTTTTAAGGCCTGTTTTGCAAGGTCACTTATCATTATGTTTGAAGTATTTGACCCGATTATTGTCTCTGGAGAAACCATCCTTGATATCTTTCCAATCAGATCACGCTTCAGGTCTGGTATTTCCGGAACAGCCTCTATCACTATTGAAGATTCCTCAAGGCTCTCCTTCAGATCTGAATGAAAGCTAATTAGCTGAAGTGACTGAGCCTTTTTGTCCGGAGTAATCTTGCCTGATTTTACAAGGCGGTCAAGACTGGACGAAATGGATTGCTTCGCCTTCTCCAGGGCATCTGGATAAGCATCCTCCAGGGAGACCCTAATTCCAGAAAGGGCTATAACTTCAGCTATCCCATGTCCCATGATGCCGGCCCCTACCACGGTGGCCTTCCTAAATTCCAGGCAGATCACTTCCTGAACTTCTTTGCAATTGTTGTCAGTTTCTGTGCACTGAAAATATCACCAGATACCTTCAGCTTTCCAGACATGAACGACATCACCGGATCCAATTTTCCAGAGAGGACATCGCTCAGCACTGATTCCTGGCCCGATATGGTTGCTGATGCCCCCTGAATTTCACCGTTTTTTAAAGTAAGATTGCCATCCTTAATTTCAAGGTAGAATTTCTCTGATCCTTCTGGATTGAACTGAAAGGTCTTGTTGAAACCCTTCAACTCTGCAGAAATATCTGGCTGGCCCTTAGCCTTTTCAACCAGTTCGGCTATAATTGAATACGTTGACATGAATGCAATAATGCAACAGAGCCTATTATTTTTGCTCCGAAAATGATCATAAATTATCAATTTCTAATAAAGAAACGGCTGGCAATCATTATCGTGTTAAATGGAATATTATTCATAAAAAACTTGGAAGTGGAAATTATGAATGGGCAATACCCATTCTGGAAGAATAAAAGATAGTTTTATGGAATGTTGTATAGATCAGGAGTGCTTGTAGGCTTCTAGTACATATTCGGCAAATTGGTCATCTGGGTGTGCTCCAATAAATTCCACTTCACCATTTATCACTATGTGAGGAACACTTGAAACTCCAGCCTCTTCAGCCTCTTCCTCAAACTCCATGGCCTCAACCATCTCTCCTGACACATTTTCATTCAGTATTGCAAACTTGTGCGCGGTGCCGACGGCCTTAGGGCAGTATGGACATGTTGGGGTTACATACACCTTTATATTTATTGGCTTGTCTATCTTCTTTATTATGTCAAGGGCCTTAGATGATACGTCCACTTCCCATCTTGAGACGTTCTTAATGTCTTCAATGAGTGAACCGAATTCGTACCCACTGGGGAGCCCAGAATATCTGATTCTCCCATCGGCCACATCATGTTTGGAAACGATTGTGGTGGGGAATTTCTCCACTCCATATTCCTTGAGTTTCTCCTTGTCCTTTTCCTTAGTGTAGTGCATAAAGTTGATCTTTTTATTGATTTCAGAAACTTCCTGAGCAAGCTCTACAGCCTCCTTGCAGTACTTGCATGATGCATCACTCGTTGTGAAAACAACAAGATCAACGTCATTCTTGAGATACTTATTGAATTCGTCCATTAGATATTTTTTGTCTTCTTCTCTAATGAGTGCCATATTTTGGAATTTCTTCATGTTATTTAAATATTGCTATACAAAGCTGTTTACCATGACAAATACCACGGAAAATATTAATGGAGATTTCGATAAACCCCTGTGACTGAAAAACTCTTCTGGAAGGACATGTACCTGATCAATTTTGACGCCAAGGTTGTGGGTTTGGATGGAAATATCGTATACCTTGATAAGACTGCCTTCTATCCTACAGGAGGTGGCCAGCCCTTCGACACGGGGATCATTGAGTCAGGAAGCAAAAGGTATAATGTTACAAACGTGGAAAAGAATGGTGATGAGGTCGCGCACACACTTAACGAAGCTCCTGACATGGCAATTGGAGATATTGTAAAGGGCGCTATCAACTGGGACAGAAGGTACGCCCATATGAGGTATCATTCGGCCATCCATGTGATCGACGGCGTTTTTGCCAGGATGCACAGTGAAGAGGGATTTTTGACTGGAGGGCAGATATACCAGGATCGTGCGAGGATCGACATTGATATGGCCGAATATTCCAGAGAAGCTGTTGAGAATATCATTGAGCAGTGCAACAATTTCATAAGAGAGGGGCACAGGATCTATAGTAAATTCCTGACCAGGAATGAAGCAGCTAAGATAGAGAATCTTTCAAGGACAGCCCCGGGCAGAGAACTCCTCACTAAACTTGACTCGGTGAGAGTTATAGTGATAGAGGGTTTGGATGAACAGGCTGATGGAGGCACTCATGTTAGAAATACAAGGGAAATAGGGGAAATCAAGATAAGAAAGATAGAAAACAAGGGTAAGAGGAATAAGAGAATCGACTTTGTCCTTGAAGGCATCAAAGATGGCACTGGTCCGTAACAATCACCAATGGTGATTCTTCCGCCCTTGCCTCCAGCGGTATAAGGTGCAAATAAAAGGCTCCTGCAAAGCAGCATTTACCCATGATATGCTGAAGAAACCTCAAGAGGCTGGTTCTTAGTCTCACTTATTGTAAACAGGGTCAACAAGACTCCAATTACTGCAAATGATGCAAGCAGGTAAAGCACCGTTGGCAAACCATATAAAGTCTGCAACACAGGGAGGAGGAAAGTGAAAAGCCCTGCGCCAAGTTTGCCAGAGGATGCCGATATTCCGTGGCCAGTTGTCCTTATGGATGTGGGAAAGAGCTCCGTGGGGAGTATAAATGTGGTCGAATTTGGGCCGGCATTTGTGAAGAAGTAGGACAGCCCGTAAAGCAGCAGAAATAAGGAAAAGTCGGACAGCACATAATAATACCTTAGTGCAAATATAAAGTAAATTGCAGACATTACTGCAAATCCAGCTATCTGAAGATATTTTCTCCCAAATCGGTCAACGGTCATCACAGCGAACCAATAACCAGGAATTGCAAATCCAGCTGCAAGTATGGCATTTCCAACAGCGATGTTAAATATGGTCTGGTGCAGGTTGCCGGCCACTGTTCCGTAGCCTATTGCCTTTAGTATATTGCCGCTGTTCACTGAGGTACCGTAGTACGCCATATCAAGTATGAACCACGATCCGGCTGTCCCAAGCAAGGTGATCCAATATTTTTTAAGTATGCCTCGTATCTTGTTTACCCTGTGGTCTGCGGAACCACCATTTACAGAAAACGTATTTCCAGTGACGCTTTCAACGGCTTTCTTCGCTCCTTCAATGTCACCCTTAACCTGAAGAGAAAACCTTGGCGACTCCTTAATTTTTCTCCTGAGGTATATCACCGTTGATGCAGGGACAGCACCAAAGCCGAGCATAATCCTCCATGCCAGATCGAGTGAAGCGAACCTGACTGAAACAAGTCCGACAACGGTTCCAAGAAGAAGCCCGAAGCCCTGCATTGCAAATACCATCAAAACCATCCTTCCCCGGTTTTTGATATTGGAGTATTCGCTCATAAGGGTGGAACTCACAGGGTAATCCCCGCCAATTCCAACTCCAAGAATGAACCTGGAGATGAGCAGCATGGTTACGTTCACAGATAATGCTGATATTATGGCAAAAAGAACGAGAATGGTCATCTCAAGGCCATAGATGTATCGACGGCCCTTAATGTCAGCGATCCTTCCGAATATTAGAGCTCCAATGAAAGCTCCGAAGAGTGCCATTGAGCCTATCATTCCGGTCTCAACAGATGCTGCAGAAAGCGGGCCTAAAGATGGGACGCCGAAAATGTTGTTAGTATCTGTAATCATAAAGACAGAAGATATAATCGGTATTGCAGTGGAGGTTACGAACAAATCATATGCATCAGAGAAGAAGCCCATTCCGGCTATGAAAACTGTCCTGTAGTGGAATCTCCCAGTACTGGTTGTATCAAGAGCCTCTAGGATCTTTCTGGCTTCATCTCCCTCTCCCATTGTAATCCAGCATAGCTTTTTCAGAGATTAATGAATTCTATATATTATATTGTGACAAATATAGGCACACTCATTACTTTTCTAACCTAACTGACATGGCTATTTCATATGGTATTTTAATAGATCCGTGGCCGTTCTCGAGAATAATTGCATCCTGTTCTTTTATCATACTTACTTGAGTTCCCGGATACATCTCTTGCTCTGCCATAATTTTCAAGAGGTTCCCATCCTCATAGGTGATTCGTAAAATTCTGTAATTCCCAGGATCAGAAATACTAAGCGGGATCTCGCGAAGCTTGAAGCGTGGCTCCGTTGGATTCCCATGAGGGCAAGTTGATGGTTGCCCAAGATTCTTGTAAAGTTTCTCCGCTCTTTCACCCTTGAAGATATGCTCCAATTCCATGACTGCCATGTGCGTATCTTCCCAGGGGACTTCGAGAAACTTGAATGCAAACACCTCTGAGATTCTGTGCATCCTCACCAGCTCTGCGGCGTTGATCTGCCCCTTTTTTGTAAAAGATAAGTCCCCCCTGGATTTCACTATCAAGCCATCCTGTGACAGTTTCTCCAGATACTCATGTGCGGTGGGTGGGGAGATCCTCAACCTGTTAGCCAGATCCTTTTCTGAAACCTTTCCAAATGCTTCGAGGTATTCCCAGATGACCAGCAGGTAATCCTCCCTGTTAAGAGTCATTTCATTCAACAATTTATGAAGAGTAATAAGGTTTGCCAGTTGAGGAAACTTTCATGCTTGATTGCATGGAAAACATCTAACATTATGAAGGGATTAAACATGACTTTACTATGTTTACCCGCAGAGGTGACACAGGAGAAACTGATACTGCTTTCGGGCAGCGTGTCTCGAAGGGTTCCATGATAGTCGAAATTGAGGGGACAATAGATGAACTGAACTCATTCATTGGATTTTCTGCTTCTATTTTAAAGTGGGATGACATTAAGGCAGACCTGTTGGCGGCACAGAAGGACATATTTACTGTTGGCGAACACATTCTAGCAAGCGGCAAGAGGAGAACAATCACACAGGATAGGACGGTTTGGCTTGAGGATAGGACAAAGGCTTACCGATCAGAGGTTGGGAAAATAATCCTCTTCGTGATTCCTGGCGGAAGCACAGAAGCTGCCAGCCTTCATGTCGCGAGAACTGTTTGCCGCAGGCTTGAACGCCTTGTGGTTGCGCACGCAGACACATGGGGTATTCCTGCTGAGGTAAAATCATACCTTAACAGGTTGTCGTCCATGCTCTTTATGATGGCACTGGCTGCCAACAAGAGGCTGGGGGTAAAGGAAGATGTCTGGCTGCTGAGGGAAAGCAAGGAATAACCACTAGGGCTTGATTCTAGCAACTATTCCTTCAGCGTCCATGGCCTGAAACGGCCCATACCTTTCTGAGAATGACTCAATAAGCCCATTCATAAGGTCGCGGCGGTCTATTTCAACATATCCCATAACTGATGGATCCAGGCCGCATGGCTTTATCTTATTGAAGCCTGGCAGCGATTCTGCGGATATGTTTATCGCAACTCCGTGGTATGAAATGAAATGATCCAGGGCAAGACCGACTGATGCGACCTTCTTTGAGGATCCCCCTGATACTACCCAGATCCCAGGCTCTGTAGATCTGGCTGTCATATACCCATGCCTCTGAAGCGTCCTTTCGACGATTTCCTGGATATCACCAACAAACTTCCTGACATCCGGACGGTCGCCTCCTACCCTTAGTATTGGATATACAACAAGCTGTCCTGGCCCATGAAAAGTTATGTCACCGCCCCTTTCTGTCACGATTGGTTGTATGCCGGGGTAATTTCCGGGATCGGCCTTTCTGCCTATGGTGTAAACGGGCGGATGAGTCACAAAAATTAGCGCCTTTTCTATTTCTCCCTTCTTCACCATATCTACAAACCGCTTCTGCACGCCCAGTGCTTCAGTGTAATCGCAGAGGCCGAGATCAATCGCGGGGCTTGAAATGGAGCGGTTTGCCATATATTCCCTCTGCAGCTTCCTGAATCCCCTCGGATATGGTTGGATGTGGATGTATGGTTAGCCCAATATCCATTGCATTCAGGAAAGCCTCAACACTAAGCGTCATTTCGGATATGACCTCTGAAGCATGAGGAGCTGCCACACCGGACCCTACAATTGTGCCGCGGTCGTCTGCATAGATGCGGAAAGTTCCTAGGGTGCTATTCATGCCCAATGCCCTGCCATTAGCTCCAACTGGAAATGATGACACCTTGCTTCCTGTGGTTCCTGTATATGCAATCTCCGGATCGGAATATATCACGTATGGAATTGCCCTGTAGTCAACCTCTGAAGCTATTCCAGATATATTGTCTGCAACAATCTGTGCCTCATAGAAGGCTTTGTGGGCAAGCATGGGAGAACCGGTTACATCTCCAAGGGCGTAAACATGATCCACAGAGGTTCTCTTCCTTCTATCGGTCTTTATGAACCCGTGGTCCATCTCAAGGCCAAGATTTTCCAGGCCAAATCCGGATGTATTTGGCTTGCGCCCAACAGTAAGAAGAACCTCCTCAGATGAAAGGCTTGACCCGTTGGAAAGTGATACCCTAAACCCATCAGATTTTTCCACTGATGTGACCTTTGTTGAGACCATTATATCCACATTCAGCTCGCGTAATTTTCTTTCTACAGGCTTAACGAGTTCCCTGTCGACACCTGGAAGGATTCCATCCGTCATTTCCACTATTGTAACCTTTGTGCCAAGCTTAGCAAAGGCAGTACCCAGCTCTATTCCTATGTACCCACCGCCTATGATAACCATTGTTTTTGGTATTTTTTTCAGATCAAGGACTTCCCTGTTAAACATAACTCCGTCCATGCCAGGCAATGTCACTGGAGAGGAACCAGTTGCTATCACAAGATCAACGCACCTGTGGATTTCACCATTGACGCTGACCATTGTCCTGTCAAGAATCGTTGCATTTCCCTTTATGACAGTGGCCCCATAGCTCCTGAGGAGGGTTTCTACTCCGCCTGTAAGCTTCTTTATGAATCCCCACTTCCAATCCTGCCATTTCTCCATATCAATGCCCATTTGCCCTGTAAAGCCAGGCATCGTTCTGAGATAATGCATTGAGTGTGCAAGCTCAATGAGTGCCTTGGAAGGTATGCAGCCATAATTCAGGCATTCCCCTCCTATTTTATCCTTCTCTATTACCAGAACCTTCTTTCCCCTCTGTCCGAGGCGTATGGCTGTAGCGTAGCCTCCAGGTCCAGCCCCTATTACGATCACATCGAAATCCAAGATATCACCTCACGAGGAAGAATTCTGGGTTTTCTAGAAGGGCCTTTACCCTGACAAGGAATCTTGTCGCCATGGCTCCGTCAATTAGCCTGTGATCGCAGGACAACGACAGATAAGTACCATATTTTCCCTGTGTCCCAGGCAGTTCCCTGATACGGTGTACACCGAGGATCGCAACTTCCGGGTAATTTATTATTGGTGTTGAAATGAGGCCTCCTATGGTTCCAACATTTGTTATTGTAAATGTGGAACCCTGAACTTCATCCAGCTTTAGCTCGCCCCGACGAGCCCTGGATGCCAGATCGGCAACTTCGTTTGCAATTATTGTTATGCTCTTTGTATCCGCATTCTTGACTACAGCCACCGTCAAGCCCGCATCTGTATCAACGGCTATTCCTATGTTGTACGTCTTCCGTAATGTATAGTTCTTCTCCTTCTCATTGTATATAGCATTCAGGTAGGGAAATTCCTTCAGTGCCACCGATACGGCCTTCACGAAAAAAGCAGTATAGGTAATTTTCTCCCCTGATTTTGCCAAACTGTCCAGCATTTCCCTGATCCTTGTGAGATCCACCTCTTCCACTACTGTAAAATGGGGCATTATTTCCTTGGATTTGCTCATCTTCTCGAAGATTATTCTCCTCAAGCCCCTGATCTCATATTTAGTATCGGACTCACTTGCTTGTGCGTGTATCTGAATCTCAGGGACCTTCTGCGAAAGTTGAGCTTCTGGAGAGGGCTGCAATTCCGCATGAGCCTGGACTCTTTCCTGTGGTGCCTGCCCAGACAGGGCGGCCTCAAGGTCATCCATTGTGATCCTGCCACCCTCTCCGGTCCCCTTTACTTTGGCAAGATCCACACCCTTCTCTCTTGCTATTCTCCGTACTGCAGGTGATGCAAGAATCTCTGTGGGCTTGCCCACCTCATGAACGGGGGTCGTTGAAGCTTTTTCCTGCGGTTTCTTGGCAGGCGCCTCTGGTGGCTGTTCACTGGCAACATTTTCTCCTGAATCTGTCTGTATCTCTATCAGGCTCTCTCCGACCTTGACAACGGTCCCCTCAGGCACAAGCACTTTTGCAACTGTTCCTGAAACCGGTGATGGAATTTTCACAGTGACCTTATCGGTCATTACCTCGACCATATCCTGGTCTGCGCTGATTCTATCTCCTGGCTTGACATGCCACTTTACAATTTCACCTTCGGTCACACCTTCCCCAATGTCTGGAAGCTTGAAGCTATACACTCAGATCACCTGTACTCCAGAAGCTTTTTTGCGTTTCTGAGAATCCTGTCTTCGCTTGGGATATAATAGTCCTCTAGCCTGTATGGAAATGGAGTGTCCGGCCCTGTCACACGAAGAATAGGAGCCAGCAGATATTCCAAAGCTCTTTCTGCTACCAAGGCTGATATCTCGGCTCCCATTCCAAGCGTCCTTGGAGCCTCATGGACAATCAGGAGCCTGCCGGTTTTCTTTACGGAAGCCACCACTGTTTCTATATCTAGAGGATTTAGTGTCCTGAGGTCTATGACATCAGCATCAAGG